>DTPJ01000178.1 GCA_011334435.1 Candidatus Poribacteria bacterium
ACATCTTCAATTGGGACAATTGCTAACCAACCAGAGTTTGGCGTTGGCGTTGTTGGAATATAGACCAAAGCCATCTGTTCGCCATTTTCATCATTAGCTAAATTTGTTAAAAATCCTATTGCCCAGCAATTCGTCCTCGGATATTCAATCATGACTACTCTTTTAAATCCAGTTGTCCCCTCACCAGAAAAAGATTCTATCAATTGTTTGGCTGTGGAATAGATCACCCCAACAATTGGCACTCGCAAGAAAAGCCTTTGAATAAATTTTCCAACCCATTTGCCAAGAATATTTGAGCCTAAAAGCCCGATGAAATAGACCAATATTAGTAGAATTACAATACCTGTTCCACGAGGCAAATTTCTAGCCAACCTTGGAGCAAAATACATCAATATCTGTTGGATAGCAGGATAAATAACGCCATCAATAGTATTGAAAAGAAACCTCAAAACAAGATAGGTTATAGCTATTGGCAAAAGAAAAAGTAACCCTGCTACTATATTTCGCCGAACGGCATTAAGCAATTTTCTCCAAAAAGACTGTTTTTCCTTCATTATAACACCATTTCTTAATTCAATTACGCTATTTTCTTAATTTAGTTATGTTATTTTCTCAATTTAGTTATGTCATTTTGAGCGAAGCGAAAAATCTTATTGTAGAAAGAAGATCCTTCACTTCTTTCAGGATGACATTATTAGAGGTGTGTTCAATTAGGGAATGTATAATACGTGGATTTAACGGATTTTCAGAATTTCCATCATTCCATCAATGAAAACCATTGCAAATCCGTTTAATCCATTTGATATGTGTTTTAAAAGAATTAGAATCTTGGTCTATTCTCGTAAGCCCATTTGTAATAATCTACTCTCTTTAATTTGGACGCTGCTGCTTTATCTACTATGACTATGGCGTTAGGGTGCATCTGTAAAGCAGAGGCGGTCACTTGTGAAGTGATAGGTCCTTCTACAAGCACAGAAACAGGATCAGCTTTCTTTTCGCCATTAGCTAATAATAGACAGCATTTCGCTTCCATTATTGTTCCAACACCCATCGTAATTGCAAATCTTGGGACATCTTCCTCTTTTTCAAAAAATCTTGAATTATCCCTTATTGTTTCCTCTGTCAATGTGACAAGGCTTGTTCTTGAAGCGAGGGAAGTTCCCGGTTCATTGAAGCCAATATGCCCATCACTGCCAATGCCAAGCACTTGTAGATCAATTCCGCCTGCTTTTTTAATTTCGTCTTCATACCATTGGCAATATTTAGCGAAATCTTTGGCAATTCCCGATGGAACATGGACATTAGCAGGATTAATGTTGATATGGTTAAATAGCTTGTCGTGCATAAAGTAATGATAGCTTTGATCGTGATTTGGCGGTAATCCGACATATTCATCAAGATTGAATGTGACAACTTTTGAAAAATCAAGCTCGCCTTCCTCATACATGCGGATTAACTCTTTATATGTTCCTACTGGCGTGCTTCCAGTTGCAAGACCAAGAACCAAATTTGGCTTTAGATGTATTGCATCTCTGATTATTTGCGCAGCTTCTTTACTCATTTCATCGTAATTTTCTTTGATTATTACTTGCATTAATTTAACTCCTCCTATTTACTGATCACTGATTACTGATCACTGATCATCGTTTTTGTGATTGGACCGATGTAATAGCTATAACACCGACTATATCGTCAATACTCGCACCCCTTGATAGATCATTTATAGGCTTTGCGAATCCTTGAAGCAAAGGTCCATAAGCCTCTGCTTTCGCTAAATATTGGGTCAATTTATAGGAGATATTTCCAGCGTCAAGATCGGGAAATATCAGGACATTTGCCTTGCCAGCGACAGGGCTTGGGTCTTTTACTTTTCTGATCGCTACTTCTGGAACAATAGCGGAATCCAATTGAAATTCACCATCTATTGATATATCTGGCGCCATCTCTTTTGCTAATTTTGTTGCTTCTATAACTTTATCTACCCTATGATGTGCTGCGCTACCTTTTGTTGAAAAAGACAGCATAGCAACCTTAGGCTCCCATCCGAGCAAATCACGGGCAGTATATGCAGATGATACGGCGATCTCAGCTAATTCCTGAGGCGTCGGGTCTGGATTAACTCCTGCGTCTGCATAGATAAAATTGCCTTTTTCACCATAAGGGCAATTCGGCACGGACATAATGAAATAGCTTGATGGCGATGTGATACCATCTCTTAGACCGATCATCAATTGAGCGGACTTTACCACAGTCGCTGTCAAACTAGAACAGCCCGCGACCATTCCATCAACATCTCCCGCAGAAACCATAATCGCACCAAAATAAAGAGGGCGTCTTATGAGTTTTTCTGCCATCCCCTCTGTTATCCTTTTTCCGCTTTCACTTCTTGATTCAATGTATAATTTAATATATTTTTCTATCGGTGCGGTTTCTGGGTCAATAATCTCTATTTTTTTCAAATCAAGCCCAACACTTTGCCCAAGCGATCTGATCCGATCTGC
This sequence comes from Candidatus Poribacteria bacterium, assembly GCA_011334435.1. Classification (GTDB taxonomy): domain Bacteria; phylum Poribacteria; class DTPJ01; order DTPJ01; family DTPJ01; genus DTPJ01. Next base: position 2,502 of record DTPJ01000178.1, read on the forward strand.
GTTTCCCAATATGACGATCTCTGCAAGCCCTTCATCAAGGGAAATTTTGGCAGACTTTATCGTCCTTTCATCTTCGCCTTCTGCTAAAACGATCTTCATCGGATTCTTTTTAGCTTTTTCTTTAATTTCATCAATTAGTCTCATAGCTTCCTCTAACGGTCATAGCGACCGTATTGTTGTATTGCGGACATTATAAGTCTCATACCAGTTAATCGCGAACCATTGTTAATGCTACCAGCGGTGGCGAAAACAAGCCCACGTTTTTCCCTTGCCATCTCAAAGTCTCTTAAAAACTCAGCGACAATATTAACCTCTTCATTTCTGCTAAAAGTGAATGGAGCAAGAACACCATATATGACGGCATTTGGCATATACTCTCGTATCTGATCGATCATAACATTAGGACCAAAATTAACACCAGTAAGATTGCATCGCCCTAAGACAGGCAAGATATGAGCCATATCTGAATCGCTATGCTGATAACGTGGGTCTTTTGGATCAGGACTACAAACATCCCATATCCCCTTAACTATCGGATATCCGAAAAACTCATACATATCAGCATTAAGCATCGCGCAATTATCATCAGCAAAGCTAAATCCTCTTGGTGCTGTTTCGGGAGTATATCCAGCTTCTTTATCAAATAGCCGAACCATACCTAACATAGCTTTCAATATGGTATCACTCAATCTCTTGGCAATGTCAGGATGATCTTCTATAAGGAATATGATGCCCTCTACTCCAAACATTGACATAGCAAATGTGACAGGTCCTCTTTGTCCTCTGTATAAGCTAGGTTTTATTCCCATAGCCATTAATTTTTCTTTTTCCGTATCCCAATTCGGAGGCAATATAAATTCTCTCAGATTTTCTAACCTTTTGTCAACCCTATCAAGAAGGGCGCATAGTTCATCAACTGTTTCTGCTGATTTTAGCAACCACCACGATTGACTATCTTCATTCCATACATTTTTCATCTCAAAAATATCGTGCAAAGCCTTAGTTGCTGGGTATCTTGGTCGGCTTGGACCTGGTGGACTTTCATCTAAAAGCCGACGCCCTACAATAGCTTCTGCCTTATCATTATAGGCTTTGTTGATTGATAGACGCCATTCTGTGTCGCTTGAATATCGCTTCCATTGCTGTTCAATGCCTAATTCAGCAAAGACACATTCCCAATTACATATAGCACCCAAAGGCACTTGGGGAATATCCTTGCCAAATGGATCGGCGATAGCTATTTTTTGATCTGCCCAGAATCGTTCAAGGTCAACTGGCGCTAAACCATTGTTAGCGTGAGCTTTTTGCACGAGTTTTTCTGCTATTGCCAAATGCTTTTCTGTAACACGGACACTCATTTTTCTCTCCAATTTTTAAGAAATTAGATATTTCGTCCATTAAATATTGCCAGAATAGAATATCAAACCTGATACCAAAAATCAAGCCGTTGTAACTGAAGAAATGTTTTGAAAAATTTAATTTATTTAATTTTAGCAAAAAGTATTATTTTCACTTATTTTAGGAAATATCCGAACTAATGTCCTAAGCTCAGATTGTAACTGATGGAGGCTGTATTAACTTTAGTAGGTAATTCAAAGTAGTTAGTTCCTTCATAAAAAATTAAATAGCTCTAATCCAGCATCTTTGGTGTTGTTGATTGATTTGGTCTCCAATTCATATAGTCATCAAGTAGAAATCTATATTCACCATTGTTGTTTTTGTATAGACGCCTTTTTATAGTTATTTCACCAAAACGAGTAAGTAATGTCCTCTCTCTAAA
>DTPJ01000133.1 GCA_011334435.1 Candidatus Poribacteria bacterium
AAGGTCAGTTGTTCTATCACGGAATAAAATTCTGACGACTGGTGACCTACCAATTTATATGAAGTCTATCAAAAGTGAAGGTGATCTGAATATTGAAAAAGTGAGAATATCTCTTGACAATGCGGTAGAGGAATTAGAACGTAAACTTATTTCTGATGCTCTTAGACAAAGTGATGGCAATCAAACAAAAGCGGCAAAATATCTTGGTATAAGCGAAAGAAATTTGAGATACAAACTCAAAAAATATAATATGAAATAAATTTTGAATAGTTTACAGATTATAAATTACACAAAATTAGGAATCTTATTATTTAAGCCGATAATTGAGAGAAAATGTTTAAGTGCTTTACATGTTTGATCATAATTTTAGCTTTTAATATCTCAATATCTGCACATTTTAAGGATATTGGGGCATTAGTTCGGGAATTTCCTAAAGCAATTCTGCCAAATCTGATTGATAATCCATATAATTGAGCAAAAAATCTGCTCTCATAATTCATTTTTGATAAATTATGAGATAATTTATCTACAAAGACTTTATATTTTGAAAACATCAAACGGAATTGAAACAAGGAGATTCTAATGATCTGGTATGTTGTTACGGATAGCGAAGAAAACTATAAAAGGTCTTCTGGTTTTTATTATCATAAACTTCTTTTTGAGCAGATGGCTGGCGATTGTTGCCTAATACTGCATTATAAACAGGTAAACGAAAAGCTATTCTCTGAACATCAACCATGGGTTATATGTCACAGTGGCGGAAGCGCGATGTATGATGATTATGATGTCCTCCAAGATGAAGAGTATCATCTGCTTATAACGCAAAAAGATGTCCCACAGATCGGATTTTGTGGAGGGCATCAGATCATATCAACGAAATTTGGCAGTAAAATCGGTCCTATACGGAAGTTAAGAGACGATGATCCAGACCACAATCCGGGATATAATCCTGATCTATACAAGGAATGGGGCGTCTATCCTGTCCATATAGTCAAACGCGATCCTATATTTGATGGGTTGCCTGATATTATAAGAGTCCAAGAATATCATTGCTGGGAAGTTAAGGAACTATCCGATGAACTCATACTTCTTGCAAGCTCTGATAACTGCAAAGTTCAGGCTTTTGTTCATAAAGACAAACTGATATATGGAACGCAGTTTCATCCAGAACAATCAAGTAACAACTATCCGCATGGCTTTAAGATTCTCCAGAATTTTTTCAACCTTGCAAAGAAATATAGACATTAAAGGTATTTGTTAAAACAAAACATACTTCTAATATTTTTGGAGGAAATTTTATGGCAGAGATGATTATTACAAGGCTTGACCCTGTATCAGAAAAATGGGAACATAATCATGCAGAAGGTAAGACAGGATCAAAAGAAGAAGGCGAAAAATGGTCAGCAGATTTGCGTTTAGGAAAAGTGCCAGAGGGGAAATTCTGTAAATGGGATAAGATTTGTGAAATTACTGATGAATGGATAGAGGTAAGCAATTTTCAATATGGTCCATACTCAGGACCACAAGCAGGACAATTGCTTTATTTCATCCAAAGAGCAAGAATAAGCGTTGATATGACTTGATATATTATAAAGCAAGATGGAGGATATTATGCCGAGCAAGTTAACCCGCATCAGCAAGCATCTATATGTTCATCATGGAGTTGTCAATGTTGGGATTCTGATTAATGATGATAAGGCTTTACTAATAGATTTTGGAGATGGAACTGTTAAGGACAATATAAGTGAACTCGGAGTAAATAGCATATATTCTGTTATATTCACACATCACCATCGAGATCAAGCTTTTGGTTTCAAGGCGACTGACAGTGAAAGAGCAGGAATTCCAGAGCAAGAATACAAATGGTTTTCAGAAGTGGAAGATTACTGGAATAATCCCGCTAATCGTTGGCATATATATAACTTCCATCCTCACAACCTTATGTTGACGGAATCCGTTTTAATAACAGACAGATATAAAGAAGGTGATTCATTAAGATTTGGAGATGCAACTATATCGGTCATAGATACCCCAGGTCATACTGATGGAAGCATATCTTATATTATAGATGTAGATGGTCAAAGAGTTATATTTAGCGGGGATTTGATATATGGTGAAGGCAAAATCTGGGAGCTTTATAGCTTACAAAAAGCTGAAGCTATGGTCTCAGATTATCATGGATTTCTCGGTAGCAGAAAACAACTCAAACAAAGCCTTTTGAAGCTATTGAATCAATCGCCAGATATTCTGATACCATCTCACGGTGAGGTTATGACTGATCCTGAAAATGCGGTTGAAACATTGATAGATCGTCTTGATATTTGCTATGACAGGTATGTTGCTATATCTGCTTTGAGACATTATTTCCCTGAAATGTTCTCTGAATACGAGGGAAGATCAGGACACATGCCGATCAGGCAAGGCAAACCTGTTCCCTCATGCCTTCTGCATTATGGGACATCATGGTTTATTATATCTCAAAACAAAGATGTATTTGTTATTGACTGCGGAAACAACGCGGTTATAAAGCAAATTAAGGAAATGCAAAATAAAGGGGAAATAAAGGACGTTTCGGGTCTTTGGATTACGCATTATCACGATGACCACGTTGACGCAGTTCCAGAATTTTTGGCGACATTTGGTTGTCCGATACATGTCTCCGAAAAGATGGCAGATATATTAGAAAATCCGAGAGGCTATCGTTTGCCTTGTATTTCACCATCAGCAGTGAAAGTTAGTAACCCAACGAAAGATGGGCAATCTTGGATGTGGAATGAATTTAAGATGACCGCTTATCATTTCCCAGGTCAGACTTATTATCATGGTGGATTATTAGTTGAGGATCAAAATGTTAAAATGTTCTTTGCTGGTGATTCGTTTACAATGTCTGGTATAGATGATTATTGCTCTGGAAATCGTAACTGGTTAGGCAAAGGCGTTGGATTTGATCGCTGTCTTGAATTAATGGAAGAAATCAAGCCAACACATATATTTAACTGCCACGTTGATTTAGCCTTTGATTTCACCGATGATGAGATAAAAATGATGCGATCAAATCTTGCAGAGAGAGAAAAAATATACGGGGAATTATTCCCTTGGGACTCAGCGAATTATGGTATGGACGAGTTTTGGGTAAAATGCTATCCTTACGAACAAGACGTGATCTCGGAAAATACTGTTGAGATTAGAGTTGATATTACAAATCATTCAGAATCAGAAAAAAAGGCAATTTGTCGTCCTGTTTTGCCGAAATCTTGGGGCATTGATGTTAAGCCAAAATCGGCAAGTATCACAGCAAAGAGTGAAGGTCATATAGCTTTCTCTATTCTTATTCCAAAAGACATTCAACCTATGTTATATGTTATTCCTTTTGAATTAATCTATGATGGTCTTGCACTCGGTCAATTTAGGGAGGCGATGTTATTTGTCAAGAAAACTTGACTTTGCCGATGAAGTTTTATAAAATGTCAATGCCACTTTTTCGTCTCTTTACTCAAAAATAACCACTTTTTAATCCAATAGGAGGTAAGTAATTATGAAAACAATGATTAAAATGGTTTTTGTGTTTCTTATCTTTTCTTTTGGGGTCTTGTATGTTTACGCTGGTGAATGGCGTGATGAGTTTGATAAGGCAGATTTGAATAAAGATTGGATTAAAATTACAGATCGCCCTGCGAAGCTGACAACTATAAAGATAGAGAAAGGCAGACTCCTGATGTATGAGCAAACAGCTAACTTTGGACATTTGATAGTAGATGGTCGCCCGCTTATACTTAGAAAAGCACCAAAAGGCAATTTTAGTATAAGTATGCTTGTTGACACAATTCCACCAGCTCCAGCAGCGGATTATTGGCTTGGGCTTTTCATAATCGGACAAGATGGCAACGATGCGGTTCTAGCTCAAAACTGGGCTGTCTTAACCATAGGTGGAAGCAAAGGCGAGAAAAAGACATTGATCGGCAGTATGATAGATAGCACATGGAACGATAAAGGTCATTTTGATGTAAAAGGTTGGCCTATATATCTCAAACTTGAAAAATCCGATACAACTTATACTGGCTATTATAAGGAAAAACCAGATGATCAATGGACCAAAGTTGGGGATTCATGGAAGCACGAAATGAAAGCACCCGAGCTTGTCGGTATGGGATTCATTAATAATTGGGGCGGAACGAAGGTCACGATGGTAGCTGAATATTTTTCTCTGGAAGGCGATAATGTATCACCTATGGCTGTTCAAGCGAAAGGAAAAATAACAGATACTTGGGGGA
>DTPJ01000812.1 GCA_011334435.1 Candidatus Poribacteria bacterium
CGTATCGGAAACAAACCGCCCACCATGAATTCCGATACGTACCTTTGTATCAGGTAACATGATAATTTCCGTTTTAGTTAAGAAGTTCAGGTATGATAACCCCCTTATACATTATAATTTAACATATAAGGGGGTGTAAGCCTTAAACTATGTAAACTGACAAGCTATAATTCACACTTAGTCTATCTTTGGCAGAAAAGCAAGTGCCTCTTGGATTTTCTCATCAGGGAGAACATAATCAGTTAGTTTCCCATTTATATAAGCGTCATAAGCAGAAAGGTCAAAATGCCCGTGACCGCTAAAATTGAAAGCTATTACTTTTTTCTCGCCAGTTTCCTTGCATTTCAGAGCTTCGTCAATTGCCGCTTTGATCGCATGGGCAGTTTCGGGAGCTGGCAAGAAACCTTCCGTTTGAGCAAACAAGATCGCAGATTCAAAAGTTGCAAGCTGATGATATGCAACTGCGTCTATTACCCCTTCTTTCACGAGTAAGCTAAGTATTGGCGAATCACCATGATAGCGAAGTCCGCCAGCGTGGATAGCGGGAGGAATAAAAGTATGCCCAAGCGTATACATTTTCACGAGAGGGGCTAATCCGACTGTATCTCCCATATCATAAGCATAAATTCCCTTTGTCAAAGTTGGACAAGCGGTAGGCTCAACTGCCAAGACCTTTAAATTTTTCTTATCACCTTTGAGTTTATCCATAACGAATGGGAATGAGAATCCTGCGAAATTGCTTCCACCACCGACACATCCGATAACAACATCGGGATAATCGCCAAATATTTCCATCTGTTTTTTCGCTTCAAGTCCGATAATAGTTTGATGGAGCATTACATGATTCAACACGCTACCTAATGAATATTTTGTATCGTCATGTGTAGCAGCATCTTCCACTGCCTCGCTAATGGCAATTCCAAGACTACCTGTTGAATCTGGGTCTTGTGCAAGGATGCTTCTTCCTGCCTGTGTTTTATCGCTAGGACTTGGAGTAACAGTAGCACCCCATACTTCCATCAGATTTCTGCGATAAGGTTTCTGTTGATAGCTTACCTTAACCATATAGACCGAACATTCAAGTCCCATAAGTTTACAAGCAAAAGCAAGGGCACTTCCCCATTGACCTGCTCCTGTTTCAGTAGAAAGCCTTTTTACACCTTCTACTTTATTGAAATATGCCTGAGCAACTGCGGTATTAGGTTTATGGCTTCCTGGGGGACTAAATGATTCATTTTTGAAGTAAATCTTCGCTGGCGTATCCAATGCCTTCTCTAACTTTAAGGCACGATGCATCGGCGTTGGTCTCCATATCTTATAAACATCTAGAACTTCATCAGGAATTTCAATCCATCTCTCTTGGCTAACTTCCTGCATAATAAGCCCCATTGGAAATATCGGAGCTAAATCATCGGGACCTATCGGCTTATGAGTTACTGGATGCAACGGCGGATCCAAAGGCTTTGGAAGGTCTGCTTGGATGTTATACCATTTGTCTGGAAGTTCTTTTTCACTTAGAAAAACTTTTGTTTCTTTCATCATGCTCCTCCTGATTAGTCGTTAATTGTTTGATTTTTTTTGCAATGTCCTTGCTAGCCATCAACGATTCCCCAACTAGCATCGCATTGACTCTAAGTTTTTTTAGGAATTCAACATCCTTAGATGATGAGATTCCGCTTTCACTTACAACGATCTTATCATCTGGTATTAACCGCACCAGATCAGCGGTTGTTTTTAGATCAACGGTAAATGTATTTAAGTCTCTATTATTGATACCTATAATTTCTGCGTCTGATGCAATCGCTTTATTAAGATCGTTCTCATTATGCACCTCAACGAGGCAATCCAATCCAATACCTCTGGCTATTGATATTAGCATATTTAATTTTTGTAGATCAAGGACGTTTGCTATTAAAAGTATTGCATCAGCACCAAATAGTCTTGACTGAAATATTTGGTATTCATCTATTATGAAATCTTTGCGTAGGATAGGAGTTTTTGAAGTGACAGATCGGACAATTTTTAGAAAAGAAAGGTCGCCTTGAAAGAATTTTTTATCAGTTAAAACTGATATAGCAGAGACGCCGTTTTGTTCGTATATTTCGGCGATTGCAGACGGATTGAAGTCTTCTCTGATAACACCTCTTGAGGGTGAGGCTTTTTTGATCTCTGCGATCAAATTGACTTTATCAAAGCCTGAGATAGCAGATTTAAAGCTTCTTATATCATCAATTCCTTTGATCTGCTGTTTGATTTCATCAAGAGGGATTAATTTCTTTTGTTCCTCTAATTCAATTTTTTTATAGGCGATGATCTCATCTAAAATTGTCTTTTTCATTTTTAATACTCTGGCTCAATAGGGATATTTAGAAGTTCAATAGCTTCTTCTGCGGATTTTCCTTCATGGACGATGGCACAAGCAGCTCTGACGAGTCTATCGGGATGTTCATGTTGGAAGACGTTCCTTCCAACAGAAAGTCCCGCAGCGCCGGCTTTCATGGCACCGTCAATCATTTTCAAGGTTTCTACATCAGTCAGTTTTGATCCACCCGCAATGACAACAGGTGCAGGGCATCCTTCAACAACTTCTCGGAAGGAATCAGGGTCGCCTGTGTATGGCGTTTTGACAATGTCTGCTCCAAGTTCAGCACCAACTCTTGCTGCTATTTTTATTACTTCTGGGTCTGTTTCATTTTTTATTTTCGGACCACGTGCATACATCATAGCAAGCAAAGGCATTCCCCATTCTATACACATTTGCGATACCATACCGAGGTCCATAAGCATTTCCGCTTCATCTTCAGAACCTATGTTAATATGGACAGATACACCATCAGCTCCCATTTTGATAGCTCGCTCTACCGAGTTGACAAGTATTTTGCGATTAGGTGATGGGCTTAGTGAAGTGCTTGCGGAAAGATGTAAAATCAAGCCGATGTCTCTTCCATATCCACGATGACCATGAATAGCAAGTCCGACATGCCCGACAACTGCATTAGCACCTCCGCTTGCCACAAGGTCAACAGTTCTGCCCATATCTATCAATCCTTTTATGGGACCTAATGTGACCCCATGATCCATTGGCACTATTACAGTTTTTCCTGTTCTGCGATCCATTATCCTTTCAATTCTAATGCTTTTACCAGTCATTTTTGTTCCCTCCATAAAACAAAAAAGCCGTGAACACTATTGAATGTATCCACGGCTTTATGAAGATTATATATGTTATGTTGTTAAATAGACCTTTATCATCCTCCGTGCCTTGGATACACTAAGCGGTAAAATCGCCAATACCAGCGCCAAAATCGGATATTTATTTGGTAGTTTGTGGTATTAAACATCGCTTAGTGCTTCCTGCGAGATGATAAAATAATGTTAAATGTTCTTGTTAATAAATACTATTTTAAGAATAACAGATAAAAACAAACAAGTCAAGAGAAAATTTTCGGAGATTCCTAAAAATTTTGTTATTTTAAAGTAACAATTTTAAAGTAACAATTTGACTTTTTAAGATAGCCAAAAGATATTATAAAAGGTCTTTAACTTTTCCCCATGTAGTTGCAAGTTTTTTAGGTGGTTGAGAAGTGGTAACAGGACCGAGAAGCGAAACATAATCAATATCTATGATTTTATTTTTTGAACCAAAATGTATCCTGAATCCCCTAATCATACCTTCCCACTGCATATCAAATTTCAAATCTATAAAGTCGTTTGCTGCATTTACTGTAAATGATCTGCTTTGTCGCTCGCTATATTCAATGTTTTTGCTAGTTATATAATCAATCTGCCAAATATCCGTTTTTCCTACTTTTACGCCTAAATAAATAGCTCTATTTTCATATCCACTGAAAGGTTCCCAACTTGGCACTGCTCCACCGGGATAAACATACGGTTTATCACCTATAGGAGTTATACGTAAGACATTTCGTTCAACGCCATTAGGGCTTTTTACTTTGGTTATTGTTGTAACTGGTGCTAAATCGTGATTATCTCGCCAATCAGTCAGATCGGACACATTGTCAAACGTCCATTCAGGCGGACCTGTATCCCGTCTTGCCATAGTCAACATAGGAAAACAAAAAATTCCAATAAAAACAACAACTATTAGCTTTTTCATTCCAAATAAGCCTCCATTTGAATTCTATCAATTCTTAAAAAGATAATATTCTAATTAAAATTTCATATTCAAAAAAGATTACAATAATATTTCATTTTAATAATAGTATAATTCATTATTGTCTAATTGTCAAGTAAAATAAAC
>DTPJ01000326.1 GCA_011334435.1 Candidatus Poribacteria bacterium
ATTATAAAAGGCAATAAAAATGCGGATTTAGCATTTTGAACCTGTTGGTAAATTGATAAAACTTGTATGTAGAAAATATATGGGCTTGCTTGAATTTATCGCCAAAGAACCCATCGGTGTTAGAGGAAAAGGAAATGAAAGAATTAAGCTGTATAATGCCGATATGGAAAAGTCCTATAAAGAGATGCACAGAGTTTTAAAACCTAATAAATATGCGGTTATTGTCATAGGCAATGCTATCTATCAAGGTCAAGAAGTTAAGACAGTGGAATTTACCATTGAATTTATGACAAAAATTGGATTTAGCTTGGAAAAAAATATCTTAAAATTGATATTTGGTCTCTATAATGTGATGAAAAAGGAAAATATCCTGATCTTCAAAAAGGTAAAATAAATGTCAAATAAAGATTATGTTACGAGATTAGAAAACGTTATTAAACAGATGCTTACACCTTTGAAAAATATTCCTTTTAATCTCGTAATTGAGTCTATGACTGGCAAAAAGGTTATTTCGTTTGATCTTTATAATACTGAGCATAAAGAGATATTATCATTATTAAAAGAATCAGCCCTAAAAGCAGGCAAGGCAATAAATGAAAAAGGGATTTTAAGACCTCGTCCAAACGAGGTAGGAAATGATATAGAGCAATTTGTTAGAGAAGCATTGAATTCCCTAAATCTAAATGCGGACGTTCCAACAGGTTCTAGTGGCAATAAAAAATCTACTGGGTATCCTGATATATTATTTTGGTTTAAAAATAAGCCATACTATTTAGAATGTAAAACATATAATATTGAAAATATAGCAACAACGCAAAGAAGCTTTTATTTTTCTCCGTCTGATGAATTTAAGGTCATTTATGATGCGCCTCATTTCCTGATGTCTTTTGAAATCTATATTGCAGGCGAATTAGGCAGAGACCATATCTATAAATGCAGGCATTATAAAATTTTATCTTTGGAGTCCTTGTCCCTTGATGTCAAATATGAATTTAATTCAGATAATAAGCGGATGTATTCTGGTGAAGACGGAACAATAATTTTGGACGAAGGAGAGATAGAATAGGGAATATGGACTTTGTAAAATTTGGCTGGCAAGGCATTACTATGGAAGTCCCATCTACATGGGAACTTAGCGCTCTTTCTGGCGATTATGATAACGGCTATATACGTATGGACGATGAAAATTCGCCACGTATGGAGCTAAAATGGTCAAAATCAAGAGAAAAAAAGCCCGATCTCCAGAAAATCCTTGACGAATATTTCAAAGGAATGCGAAAACGTCTTGGTGAAAATGCAGACGGACTTAAGATAAAGCGAAATATAGAACTGATCAAAAACGAAGATTTCTTCAAGGATAGAGAAGTTGTCTTTTATAACTGGAAAACTAATGTTCGGGCTAACGGCGCGATCTGGTTTTGTAAGGAATGCAAGCGGATAGTCGTCATACAAATAATGGGCTATATTAAAGAATCTATACTTTCTGATACCATAAGGATACTTGAATCTGTCCGTGATCATCCCGAAGGACAGACTAATTTATGGAGTGCCTATCAGCTTTCTGTTGAAGTCCCCAGAAGGTATCAGCTTGATAAACGCAAATTAATGTCTGGTTATCTGTCGTTTTCATTCATTGATGGTAGCAGAACCTTAACTGTTGAGCGAATCGGTCTTGCTGATGTAATACTCAGAGATATAAGTCTCCAATCTTGGTTTCGTTCATACTATTCAAGGCAACTGCGAGGATATGGATTCTCTTTTGAGGAGATAAACTCAAAGGAAAATGACGATTATAGAATAAAAATGTCAGGTCAAGCAAAGCGGTTTATAGATAGGATTCCTTTTTCTCCGTTATTTGTCATAGATAAAATATTAAGACGAAAGTTGATCTCCGCTTATTTCTGGCATTGCAAAGAATCAAACAGGATATTTGTCGTAATGGCTATCGCTAAAAAAGGCGTTGATGAATTAGTTTCACAGGTTGCATCAAGCATCAATTGTCATAGCATTGTCCAAGCGGATATGCTTAAAGGTTAATAATAACCATCTTTAACCGATAATGAACTTTATACGTCGTTTTTTAATTGAGAGAAGAAGAAAAAAAAGCGGATTACAATTCAATAGAGATGATATTTTAAAGTCCAGACCCGTCAGAAATTCTCTGATAAAATGGGAACAGCATTCAGAAACGAAGATAGTATCGCTTACAGTTCCCCAGAAGGAAGTTTTATGGATCAAAATTGTCTCAAAGATATTTATGCTTCCCAAATCAAGGGTCATTGTGCTTGATGAGGTCGGGTCTTTTGTTTGGACGCTTTGTGATGGATATAACTCCATAGATACGATAGTCAGGGCATTGTGCAATAAATATAAGTTGACTCGCAAAGAAGCAGAAACTTCTTTATTAGAATATTTTCGGAGGCTTGGCAAAAGGGGAATTATAGGCTTTGCGGTTTTGAAAAAAGATCAATCGTAATTGTCCATTGCATAATTCTAACGAATATAAAATAAGACATTCTTGAGAATGAAGGATTATGTTAAATGTTTATACCGCAAAATATACAAAAATAGAATCAGGCTATATGGGACAGTTAATAGAGAAGAATGTATAGAAATGCTTCAAGATGCTTTGCGTGAAATGATAATAGCTTATAATCAACAAGGGAAGGAGATTCCCCTTGGTGACTCACTTTTAGAACAAATACCTGTTGAGATATAAAATGTCAATAAAATGAAGTGATAGAATAAATGCAAATAATTATGCAAACAGGCTGGATTAAAGCCCAAGTTTTTAGCAAAAAATATTTATAAGGAGTTGTTAAGGATGCCAGCGGAAAATACCGTTAGAGTTAGAAATGTTGTAAAAAGATATGAGATGGGATCAGTTGTCGTGGAGGCTCTCAGAGGTATCAACCTTGAGATCAGACGTGGTGAGTATATCTCCATTATGGGACCATCAGGATCAGGCAAAAGCACATTATTCAACATGATCGGTGGATTGGATAAACCTACCGATGGGCGTGTCTATATTGATGAGGTTGACATTGCACAATTAGACGCTTATGAATTGGCATGGCTAAGATGCAGAAAGATCGGATATATATTCCAGTCATTCAACCTTATTTCTGTTATGACTGCCCTTGAAAATGTGACATTGCCTATGATATTTGCTGGTGTTCCCACAGATGAGGGTATAGAAAAGGCTGTTGAGTTGCTTACTATGGTTGGTCTTGGTGACAGAATTCAGCATAAACCTCTTGAGCTTTCGGGTGGTCAGCAACAACGTGTTGCGATAGCCAGAGCGTTAGCAAACGATCCTGCGATAGTTCTTGCCGATGAACCTACGGGAAACTTAGACTTAAACACCGGTAGAGAGATTATAGCGTTACTTAAACGTCTCAATGTAGAAAATGGCGTTACGATTATATCCGCGACACACGATTTGAAGATGTTAGATGTCTCAGACCGTATATTTTGGATCAGAGATGGTAGAATAGAGAAGGTTGGTTCGCGTGATGAGATTGAGCTTGAAGTCGGTTCATTAGAGGGCGAAAAGGCGTGATTTTTTATGCCTTATGATTTGATTGATAAGATAATAGAAAATAAAAAAGCTGAAAAAGAGGCAAAAAGACAACAAACACTTTTTAAATTGATGGAAGTATTATCTACGTTAGCGTTGAAATATGGATTTTCAAAGGTCTATATTTTCGGCTCTGTAACTAAAAAAGGTAGATTCAGAGATGAATCTGATGTTGACATTGCTGTTTTTGATCTAAAAGATGAGAATTTTTTTCAATTGATGGGTGAGGTCTCAAACTTGATTGGACGAGAAGTTGACCTTTATCAAATGGAAAAGATTAATGGATTTTTGAAAAAAAGAATAGAGGAAACTGGTCTATTATGGACACGGGAAGATTAGAAATACTAAAAATAGATATAAAGAGACAATTAGAAGTCATTCAAAACATCTATGATAAAATTCAACAAAGATGCCAAAATTATCAGAATAATGAAGAAAGGATGGAAAGCCTCGCCTATCAACTACATAACTTATATTGTGCCTTTGAGGACTTGATGGTTATAGTTGCCAATAACTTTGAAAACCAAATATACGAAAGCCCAGATTGGCATATAAGGCTTCTTAAACGAATGACAGAAGACATACCAAATATCAGACCTTCTCTTTTTTCTGATGAATGCTACCCGTTACTTGATGAGTTGAGATCATTCCGACATTGGTTTAGACATGC
>DTPJ01000721.1 GCA_011334435.1 Candidatus Poribacteria bacterium
TCAGATTCAGATGGAGTGAGGTAAAATTGGCAAAAAAAGACCCTTATGAAGTGTTAGGCGTGAGTAGAGACGCAGATGAAAATGAAATAAAAAGAGCATATTATAGATTAGCAAAAGAGCATCATCCAGACAAAAATCCCGATAGAAGGGAAGAAGCCACAGAAAAATTTAAAGAGATTCAAGAAGCTTATGAGATTCTAAAAGACCCTCATAAACGCTCTAATTACGATAGATTTGGTTGGAGTGGTGTAGAAGGCAACATATTCGGCTCTGGTAGCAGTGGATTTGGTTTTGGCTCTTTTGAGGATATAGTTAACGATCTATTCGGATCAGGTAGTATATTTGATGACATCTTCGGGACACGCACAACTAGGAGATCAGGACCTAAACGTGGCAATGATCTAAGGAAAGACATTGAGATCAGTTTGGAAGATGCTGTTTACGGAAAAGAAATGACAATAGAAGTCCCTACGATGAAAGTATGCGAAGCTTGCCGTGGAAGCGGGACAAGGTCTGGTTCCGCGCCGACAATTTGCCCAACTTGTAATGGTCAGGGACAGGTTCATCAAAGGTCAGGATTTTTTGTCACCAGCTATACATGCCCAAGATGTCATGGTGAAGGCGTTGTTGTGACTGACCCATGTCCGATTTGTAATACACAAGGGCGAGTGCCTCATACATCTAAATTATCAATAACTATCCCTCAAGGTGCAATGGATGGCTTAGTCCTGAGATATTCAGGTGCAGGAGAAGTCGGCATTAAAGGCGGTTCGCCCGGCGATCTCCATGTCGTCGTCCATGTTAAACCACATAAAATATTCCAAAGACGAGACGATGATCTTATATGCGAAGTTAACATTGCCTTCACTCAGGCGGTTTTAGGGGCAGAGATTGATATACCTGTTATCGGTGGATCAGATAAACTTACAATCCCTCCCGGAACGCAAAGTGGCAAAGTCTTTGTTTTAAAAGGGAAAGGCGTTCCTCATCTTCGTGGACGTCGCGGAAATGGCGATCTTCTTGTTAAGGTCAATGTTGAAGTTCCAACTAAGTTATCAGAGAAGGAAGAATCCCTCATCAGAGAGTTAGCCAAGATCAGAGGAGAAAAAGTCAATACCGAAAACAAAAGTTTATTTGATAAAGTAAAAAGTGCTTTTACGTCATAATTTTTATAAATATGCCAAGAGAAGGAAAACCCATAAATACTATCGGCAAGCAATTTAGCCTTTTAATTAAGCCTACTTCTGCTGATTGTAATCTAAATTGCGAATACTGTTTCTATCATCAACGTCCCACTGATCCATATAAATCTGACCAAATCCACAAAATGGGCGATGAAGTATTGCTCAGCATGATCTCTCAGTATCTCAATATCACTGGTCAATATGGCGCGTTTAGTTGGCAAGGCGGAGAGCCTTTGTTGATGGGAATAGATTTCTTCAAAAAAGTTGTATCACTTCAACAAGTTTATGGTTATAGAGGTCAATATGTCGGCAACAGTGTCCAAACTAACGCGACACTTATAAATGATGACTTCGCAAAACTGTTTCACGAATACAATTTTTTGCTTGGCGTCAGTCTTGACGGTCCCTCAGAACTCCACGAATATTATAGAGGCAAAGGAACATTCCAAAAGGTGATGGACGGTATAAATATACTCAGAAATCACAAAGTAGAATTTAACATTCTCTCCGTTGTCAACGATCAGACAGCCCAAAAAGCTGATGTCCTTTATAAATTCTTTTTGGAAAATAAATTTTACTACTTGCAATTTATCCCTGCTGTTGAATTTGACAGATCAAATGGACAACCAACGGACTTTTCCGTTAATCCAAAAGATTATGGCAATTTTTTATGTCAATTATTTGATCTATGGTATAATAACGGCAATCCCGCGATCTCCATAAGAACCTTTGATAACATAGCGACAATATATGCTGGAATCAAGTCAGAAGCCTGTATCTATATGAAGGAATGTGGAAATTACGCTGTCATTGAATATAATGGCGATGTTTATCCATGCGATTTCTTTGTGGAAGAGCCATTACTGCTTGGAAACATACTGGAAACGCCACTTAAAGAGATCATCAGTAGCCAAAAAATGCGAGATTTCAGTAGTCAAAAATGTAACTTTGACATATTTGAGGATTGCAAAAATTGTGCTTATGAGTTTATCTGTCATTGTGGCTGTCCACACTATCGCTATAACAATGAAATGGATTATCTATGTCCTGCTTATAAGCAATTTTTCGCTTATACCGAAAGCAGATTTAGGGTATTAGCTAATAGAATAAAAATTCAATATGCTTATCAAAATCAGCAGAGTAAATTTTTGTCAGAAAAGCCGCAGAAAACGCCTGAAAGAAACGATCCATGTCCATGCGGAAGTGGAAAGAAATATAAAAAGTGCTGTATGCTAAAATAGCCTCTGTTTATTTTTGTTATACAACAACAATCGCTATTTTTGCTTCATCAGCTTTTTTTATAGTCAATTCTGGTTCAATGAGGAATGCTTTTTGATATTCAATCGCTAAAACCGATGCTTTGGCTTCAATGAGGGCATCAATGGTCTTTGGACCTACGGTTGGGACATCAAATCGGAAATCATGGTTTTGTCTTGCGGATTTTGTGACTACAATTCCATCATCACATAAGCTACCTGCCCGTTTTATAGCAGAATCCGTGCCTTCAATAGCTTCAACTGCGATCACTACACCATCTTTGACTATGACCGTTTGACCAATGCCAAGATCAGCGGATTTTCTTGCCAAATTCATGCCATATTCAATATCATTTAATTGCGACTTTGACGGTTTAGTGTTTGTCAGAACGCCTTTTTCTGGAAGAAGGTTACTAAGATACAAACGTTGATCAATCAGCTTAATGCCTGATGACTCAATCTCGTCTGCAATTGCGGAGAACAGTGATGAATCGCTTTTGTCTTTAATTTTGCTCAGAATCTTAATGGCTTTTGTATCAAAACGGAGAGGATTAAAAATGATGTTTTTGGAAATCTTACCAATTATTGCAACTTCTTTGACATTGGCATCTATTAACGTATTTATCACTTTCTTAACTTGCCCAACGCTGATCTGATGGAATTCTGATGCAATGTCTTTCAATGATTCATCAACATCTTTTGTTATACTGATGACAACAACCTGTCTGCCAGTTTTTTTAACCTGTTGAGTTAGTATAACTGGCAAACTACCTGATCCTGCGATTATTCCAAATTTCAAACACCTATACCTCTTTTACTTGATTCAATAAATTCTAATAGATGCTCTATTTCCTCGCACATTTCAACTTCTTTTCTAACCTTGTCAATTGCTTGCGATCTGTTCAGATTTGAGCGGAATAATATCCTGAAAGCCCTTTTCAAAAGTAACCGTTTTTCAGAAGGCATGCCGTTTCTTATTAGACCTACTGTATTTAAGCACCGAACGCTTGCGGGGTATCCATCAGCGATTATATATGGCGGGACATCTTGGACGATCTTTGCACATGCACCTGCAAACGCCAATGTGCCGATCCTGACAAACTGGTGCATTGACGATTGCGCTCCAATAATGGCTCTATCTTCAACCATCACATGACCGCCAAGAGTTGCAAAACTGGCAAGTATAGTCTTATTTCCTATGACACAATCGTGTGCAACATGGACATAAGCCATTAACAAGTTGTCATCGCCGATCCGAGTGATTTGATCAGTTCCTGTTGCCCTTGCTATTGATGTATATTCATGAATGTTGTTCCTATCACCTATTATAACAAAACTTCTGTCCCCGGGTTTATGTTTGAGGTCCTTTGGTTCGCTACCTATCACAACACTTTCGTATATATTACAATCTTCACCGATCGTTGACCATCTCTTTATATGGACGTAAGGTCCTATTTTTGTCCTAGCTCCGATTTTAACATCTTCATCAATTATGCTAAAAGGACCGATCTCAACATCATCGCCTATTTCAGCCTTTGGGTGAACAATAGCAGTCTCATGAATTCTCATTTTTTACCTCATTAAAAAGCAATATTAAAAAGCGATTGTGAACTCAGCTTCTGTGACTAACTGAGCGTTTACATATACTTGTCCAATAAACCTAGCAAGTCCGCCTTTTTTCTTATCAAGTTGAACCTCAAGCCTAAGTTGATCGCCTGGGACTACTGGACGGCGGAATTTGACATTTTCAATAGCTCTGAAAAAACCTAACGATTTATTATCCTTTTGGCTGTGGAAAAGCA
>DTPJ01000403.1 GCA_011334435.1 Candidatus Poribacteria bacterium
TATTGCATAAGACGTGTCATAATGGCACAGATTATAGCTATAAAATGTCAGATATTTATCAGAAAATATAGTATTTATAAGGCTTTGTATGAATGGTATATTTTTTGCGTTATTATAAATTATAGACAAATATTTCAATTTGGCTCACCATTAAATTATCTATATCAGGCTTTTAAAACAACAAGTAGCATTATGTAAGGAGGAATGAATAAATGGCTATAAAACCTTTGAATGACAGGATTTTGGTTAAGCCAATAGAACAGCAAGAGGAAAAAATTGGCGGAATTATTATTCCAGACACAGCAAAAGAAAAGCCACAAGAAGGCGAGGTCATTGCTGTCGGACCTGGCAGAATTGGTGAAAATGGTCAGAGGATTGCAATGACAGTTGCAGTCGGAAATAAGGTCCTTTATGGCAAATATTCGGGAACTGAGGTTAAATATAAGAACGAAGATTATCTAATAATGAGAGAAGACGATGTTTTGGCGATAATTGAATAGTTTTTAGAATATCAAAAACTATATGTTGAAAAATTTTTAGTATTTCTTAATAAAAGGAGGAATAAATAAATGGCAAAGCAGATTGCTTTTACAGATGAAGCGCGTGCTGCTATAAAAAAAGGCGTAGATATGTTAGCAGATGCGGTCAAAGTAACACTTGGACCGAGAGGTAGAAATGTCGTCCTAGACAAGAAATTCGGCGCCCCAACTATTACAAAAGACGGTGTTACTGTCGCAAAAGAAATTGAATTAGCTGATCCTTATGAAAATATGGGCGCTCAAATGGTAAAAGAAGTTGCCTCAAAGACTAGCGATGTTGCTGGCGATGGAACTACAACAGCTACCATTCTTACTCAAGCAATTTATAGAGAAGGACTTAAAAACGTAACCGCAGGACGCAATCCGATGAGCCTTAAAAGAGGCATTGATAAGGCGGTAGAAGTGGTTGTAAACGAACTTGAAAAACTTGCTATGCCGACTAAAGGCAAAAAGGAAATAGCTCAGGTTGCAAGCATTGCTGCAAATAATGACACTGCCATCGGAGACCTTATCGCCAACGCTATGGAACAGGTCGGAAAAGACGGGGTTATAACCGTTGAAGAAGCGAAAAGCATGGATACTACCCTTGATGTAGTTGAGGGTATGCAGTTTGACAGAGGATACCTGTCGCCATATTTTGTGACCGATGCAGAACGTATGGAGTGCGTCCTTGAAGACCCATATATACTCATTCACGAGAAGAAGATCAGTGTAATGAAAGACATGATCCCGTTGCTTGAAAAAGTTATCCAGCAAGGAAGATCACTATTAATCATTGCAGAAGATGTTGAAGGCGAAGCATTGGCAACATTAGTTGTTAATAAGCTCCGTGGCACTCTAAGAGTTGCTGCTGTCAAGGCGCCGGGTTATGGTGATAGAAGGAAAGCGATGCTTGAAGATATTGCGATCCTCACAAACGGTAGAGTTATCTCAGAAGAACTTGGCATCAAGTTAGAAAACATAACAATCAGTGACCTTGGAACAGCGAAGAGAGTTGTCATTGACAAAGATAATACAACAATAGTTGAAGGTGCTGGCACAAAGGATAAGATTCAGGGTCGTATCAACCAGATCAGGAATCAGATCGCTGAGACGACATCAGACTATGACAGAGAGAAATTACAGGAAAGATTGGCTAAACTGTCAGGTGGTGTCGCAGTGATCAACGTTGGTGCAGCTACAGAAGTTGAAATGAAGGAAAAGAAAGCCAGAGTAGAAGACGCTATGCACACAACAAGAGCTGCGGTAGAAGAAGGCATTTTGCCCGGTGGCGGAGTTGCATTTATCAGGACGATTCCAGCACTTGAGAACCTCAAATTAGATGACCCTGATGAACAAATTGGCGTTGAGATCGTAAAAAGGGCAATTGAGGAACCTTGCAGACAGATCGCTGAAAATGCTGGACAAGAAGGTTCCGTTATTGTGGAAAGAGTGAAGAAAGAATCCACAAACGTTGGATATGACGCTCTTATTGGTGAATTCAGAGACCTTGTTGAAGCTGGCGTTGTTGATGCAAAGAAGGTTATGCGACTTGCATTACAAAACGCAGCCAGCATTGCTGGTCTTATGATCACAACTGAGGCATTGGTTGCGGAGATCCCAGAAAAAGAGAAAGCCCCAGCATATCCGCCCGGTGGACCTGGCGCTGACATGTATTAATATAAACCTTAATAGAACAAAGACGCCCTTCATTAAAAAGATGAGGGGCGTTTTTTTATTTCCTCACTAATGTCCTATCTCAGTAATTTTAACCTTGACAAAGGATTATGATTAATTTTAAAATTGACTTGCAATTCTCTATACACAGAAAATAGATATGATTACATTGAATAGAGTTTTTATTATATTAATTTTCAGAAGATTTTAGGAGAAAAATAAATGACCCCAAGAGAAAGATACTTGGAATGCGCGTTATTTGGCAAACCAGACAAAATCCCTTTTGCACCCGGAGGACCAAGAGAATCTACTCTTGCTATGTGGCACCAACAAGGTTTGCCCAAAGATAAAAACTATATGACAGCCTTATATGAGGCAATAGGAATGACGCCAGAATCGTCACAAAAACGGAATTATGGGATAAATGTATCTTTCCGTATGATGCCAACTTTTGAGGAAAAAGTCCTTGAACATAAAGACGGTCATTATATAGTTCAGGATTGGATGGGCGCTATAACAGAAATATCAGACAAATATGATTATACATATATTCGTTCTGCGAAAGACTTTGTCACCCGCAAATGGCATAGATTCCCGGTGCAGACACGAGAAGATTGGGAAAATATGAAGAAAAGATATAATCCAAGAGAGCCAGGTCGGCATCATAAGGATTTAGTTGAACACTGCAAAGCGATGAAAGATAGGGATTTTGTCCTCGGATTTGGATTCAACGGTCCATTTTGGCAAATAAGAGAATGGGTTGGCATGGAAAATCTCTGTATTATGATGGCAGATGATCCAGATTTTGTAATGGAAATGGCAGAATTCTGGACGGACTTTGTGTCAAAAACTATGGAACCGATATTAGATAACATCGCGGTTGATCAGGTTTCTATATCCGAAGATATGGCATACAAAGCCCATAGCATGATCTCTCCAGCAATGGCAAGAAAATTTCTATTGCCTGCATATAAACGTTGGAGTTCGGAGATCAGAGCCAGTGGTTGTCCGTTAATCTATATGGATTCTGATGGCTATGTCGGCGAATTGATACCGATATGGATTGAAGGGGGAATAAATTTCTCAGGTCCTAATGAAGTCGCAGCGGAGAATGATATAAACGAATATCGCCGAATCTTTGGGACTAAGATGGCGTTCAACGGCGGAGTGGATAAACGAGCTATTGCCAAAGGCGGAAAAGTTATTGAAGATGAGCTTGAAAGGCTTATGCCAACGTTAAAAAGCGGTGGATACATACCCGGCTGTGACCACGGTGTCCCGCCAGATATATCGTGGCAAAACTTCATTGAATACGGGAGACTTTTAGCCAAAATGACTGGTTGGCTTTAAATTCCGAAAAAGCGTCCTTGAAAAAATATGATTATAATAGTTATAATTAAAGAGGTTAATTATGAGTAAACCATTTGTTATTCGCTATCGTGGAGGCGAAGAAAGATTTAATATAAAAGATTTAGAAGAAAAGGGATTTAAGGTTAAATTTAGGGATTTTGCCGAAAATATAACTTCGTTGGCAACTCCCGGCGGAAAACTTGCATTAAATACTCACTATGACAAATTAGAGGCTGTCACTGTTGAATGTTTTCCCCCAACTGATATTGACATTGTTGTATATAGAGGCAGTTGGGGCGAACTTAAACTTAAAAATCACGATACAATCGTAATCCCATTAGGATTTGATCACGAAGCAGAGAATATATCTGATCTGCCTGTGTTCCTATTAATTAATAATTTTACAGTTGATGAAGTGTAAGTTAATGATAGAATAAATTTATTGGATTCCTGCTTGCGCAGGAATGACGTTATAAAGGGGACATTATAAAGGGGAGTGACTTTGCTTTATTTAATGAGCATTTTTGTAAAAGCATCTAATTTAAAACTTACTAAAGTTTGGACAATTTTGAGTTAAAAAATGTTGTTAGCCAATCAAATTTACTTTTATTAGGAAGAGAAAATCTTAAAATCCCCCTTTATCCCCCTTTTTCAAAGGGGGAAGATAAAAGAACCTTTTTCAAAGGGGGAA
>DTPJ01000444.1 GCA_011334435.1 Candidatus Poribacteria bacterium
AATATGATTAAAGTTGCCGAGAAAACTTACGGCGCCTTACATATCTTATTCAATAATGCTGGAATTATGCACAGTCAAGATGATGATGCTATCAACACACCTGAGGAAATATGGGAACTTACAATGGCAGTTAATCTCAAAGGGGTATTCTTAGGGTGCAAATATGGCATTCCAGCATTACGTCGTGCAGGCGGAGGGTCGGTTATCAACACAGCTTCATTTGTCGCTATCTTAGGCGCTGCTACTCCACAGATAGCATATACCGCTAGCAAAGGCGGAGTATTAGCGATGACACGTGAACTTGCAATTGTCCATGCACGCGAGAATATCCGTGTGAACGCACTTTGCCCAGGTCCATTGCATACTGATCTGCTGATGAAATTTCTTAACACCGATGAGAAAAAAAAGCGAAGATTAGTTCATATACCGATGGGACGATTCGGGCTTGCTAAAGAAATGGCTTATGCTGCACTTTACTTGGCTTCTGACGAATCTTCTTATGTAACAGGGACAGAGTTCATCGTTGACGGCGGAATTACCGCGGCTTATGTAACACCTGAATAAAAACTTAAATATTTTCCCCTTACCAGATTTATAAGGGGAATTATTAAATTTTTTCTGAAACTTGATAATAACCGTTAGCTTAATAGTTTGACCAAATCTCATACCCTCCCGGATTTCTGAGGCATTCTATCGCTAATCGTCTTATTTCCTCTGCCAATCTCACTGTCTC
The DNA here is from genome assembly GCA_011334435.1 of Candidatus Poribacteria bacterium. Classification (GTDB taxonomy): domain Bacteria; phylum Poribacteria; class DTPJ01; order DTPJ01; family DTPJ01; genus DTPJ01. Next base: position 734 of record DTPJ01000444.1, read on the forward strand.
TGTTTGATCTACACAGCTATAGCCAGCTTCTTGGAATAGCTTCCTAGTTATTGTATGTAATACTCTATTAAGATCGTCCACAGCACCACCCATACCTGTCCATTCTTCTTTTAGCCTTATAAATTTATACAGATTATCAGGGCTTTTTTGTTTTGTGAGTGCGACAGTTTCTTCTGCAATTTTTTTAGCATAATCAGCATCTTTTAGATTATTTTTCTCGTGTTCATAAGCAGAGATCAATTCGTTTGTTATCTTTTCCATTTTCTCTATAAATTGCTTTTGATCTGGTTTATTTATCTTTGCCGTTGATAAGAAATTTAGCATTTTTTTTGCGAAATCTTGATATTCCATAGCCCTTTCATTCTCTCTTGCAAGAAAATATATCATATCCTCAGTTCCGCCTTTTATGTATTCTGCTTTCTCTACTTCTTTGCCTGCCTCAAAAACTTTTTTGATCTGGTTGGTCACCTCACATGTAGCGGTACCTATGTCACAATTAGGACGAGTTAGGCTTCGGTTACGCCTGCCTTGTGGATCAAGGATATTTTCGCTTGTATCTGGACCAAGAGTAGCCTTTATAATATCAACAGGAGTTAGTATTGATGTAGGAGTTCCATTCCTTTCAAGGAAATATATTATTGCATCGCCTTTTGGCGGGACTTTTTTGCTTGGCCTTATAAATGCTTTCTCCCCCTCAAACCACACAGGATAAGTATACCAGCCAACCGCTGCACGCCAGAAGCCATCATCTTTGGGTTTAGTTGCTTTGAATGTATATCTGGTTTTCACTCCGTCCTCATATAATTGTGTTACCCATTTGGCAGGAAAGGGTCTTTTCCAATTGATAAGGACATCGTCCTCTAAATAAGATGGTTTTAGTTCCTCTTTATGCCATATATTCGGTGCTTCTAATAATGATAGATATATGCTTTGCCCATCATTTTCAATCTCAATAGATTCAAATAGCTTTTTGTCGTTATCAGGGACAAGCCTTATGTCTTGATGTGCCAATGGTAAGGTAATAAATAACTCACTGTCTCTTCCATTGAGCAAGCCTAAAAAAAGCCTTTCGGAAGGTATGTTGATCGTCTCTTTATAATATTTTGGATCAAATATCAGATCGTCGCTGATAAAATTTGGCACTATGCCATATTCTATCGGACTATAGATGCTAATTCCTCCCATACCTTGTGCTGACTTTATTCCTATGATCTGTTTCTTGCTAATTGTAAATGACACAGGAAAATCTATGTCTTCATCAGAAAAATGCGTCTCTACAACTATACTATCATTCATAGTCCCTAATATTGAACATTTTGTTAGTTTTATATCTTTGCCTTTTAATCGGATCGGTTTAATTTCTGCCCTTTTTTGTCCTGATTTTGAATAGATAACGACGTCCCCTAATTCTGAGCAAAAAATGATGATAAAGAAGTTATTCTCTATTGCTAAATCGCCTTTTATATTTGATACATCATCAGATAGCAATCGCCATTTGGATTTATCCTGTGTTTCTAATCCTATATCTCTTTTCTTTGTCATTGTGTCCCATATCTTTATGTTTTGAGGTATTTGTTTTATCTCTGTTTTTTTTGTCAATTCTACATCATCAAGCCAAAGATGACCCTGTGATGTCAGACCTATCTGAATTGAACCTGTAAATTCTTCGGTGAATGATAAAGGAAATTCAAACTTAGTCCATAGGTTTGATTTTAAGGAGCATGAAGTATCAAATAGAATATTCCAATCTGCTTCATTGTAAATCTGTGCAGGAAATTCTATATCTTTGTCGCTTTTTGCCCAAAAAGAGAATATATAATCTCCGGGACTAATTTTTACACTTTTGTTTGGATGTATATAGCCTTCATCATTTGTATTTTCAATAAACAATGACTGCTTTCCGTTATGTGATTCTTTATCGGTAAGGAATACATTTCCTTCTGCTCCGTCTTCTTTTTGATCTTGCCATTCGTCAGGCAATTCTCCGATTTTTCCTATTTCAAAATCTGAATTTGTGACGATATTTTGAGCCAAAAGCAAGGAATTGACAAATAAAGAAATAAGGATTATAGGGCATAATAAATATGTCTTCTTGATACACATTGTAAATCACCTCATAAGGTTTTAGATAAATATTAGATTTCATAATAACTCTTTAATTTTCTTTTCAGCAAATCTATAATCAAGGACGTCATCGGGGAAATATCTTTTTATCTCATCAAGCGTTGGCACGCGTAATGCCCATTTCGTTATAGTGAAGGATTCATATACCTCATTTTCTTTTGGTTTAATAGGAAGGCTTTGTGCGAGGCGATGGCTTCTTGCAATAAGACTTTTTTTCAACGATTCAGTATCACTCGGGGCGTCATATCTCCCTACCCATGGAAGCCATTCTTTCCATTGCGATAAATGCGCTCCCCATGCTTTAACCTTCTGATCAAGCTCTTCCTCTGTGAGTGCGACCACTATGTCAGGCTGTATCTTTCCCGAATATGGATCGTGAACTGTAACGATGATAGGTGGAGGAATATATTCAAACTCATCTTTATCATCTATATTTTCGGACATATATTCGGGGAATGCAAGCGGAGCAGGTATAAGATAAGCCGTATTTTTCACGATCTCTCCTACGTTTGTATGGTCATTGTGCATTCCATAAGGGTCTGTATAGTCATTCACAGGCAAAGTGATGACAAGGTCTGGTCTGAAATCTCTGATCGCTTTCCATACAGCCCCTCTCGTTTTCCAATTTACTTCAAGACGCCCATCTTTGAATGATTCACCATTGTTATCAACAAGCCTTTGATATTTAAATCCATATATTAATGCAGCATTTTTCGCCTCTTCGTCTCGTATTTGATTAAGTTTTTTAGGGTCTTTTAAGAATTCGGTGCGATAGTGTCCGACACTACCATCAGTCAAACATGCCACAACTCCTCTGGGATTAAGCCTTTTAGAGAGTTTGGACAGTAACCCACCTGCAAGCCCTTCTGCGTCATCTTGATGTGCTGCGATAAACATTATCCCCGGTTTAACTGATTTCCCGTCACTCATGATTAATCCTCCAAAAATGGTTAGCGATTAAATAGCCATTAGATTTATATTAAAGATTTGTGCAATGTCTCTTTCTTTTTTTCTATTATAGCATATAAGCATCTTTAAAAAAATATGTTAATGTTATATGTTACTGATCCTACATTCTGATTGACATAAATGTTTGACATAAATATAATTTTGTTGTATCTTACTTATGCGCTAATTTTTTATAGTAAAGAAAAAGGTATTATAAGAAATATATGAAAAAATTCCCGACTCAAAACTGTTATGGAACAAATTATTACAAAAAAACATATTGATAGAAAAGATTTAAAGGAGAAATCATCTCATAAACCAAGAATAGAAGAGAAAAAACTAAAACTTACCAGACGAGATTTTCTCAAAGGCATCTTTGCCACAACTCTTGGATTTGCTTTTCTTGAAAAGAAGATCAATGA
>DTPJ01000619.1 GCA_011334435.1 Candidatus Poribacteria bacterium
AAGGACTGCCCAATCATCAAATTCTTCTCGCAGAACAACAAGCGGATTTGCTATTACCATATCTTCCTTTGGCAATATTAATTCTCCTTGTAGAATACTATTATTTTGATTTAAAGTTTGAAAATATGATTATCTTTGTTACTATTATATCATATTTCTTTTAAAAGTCAATAATTTTTTTCATAGGAGTTTTTTGTCCGAACTCATGTCCGATCTTCAGAGAAAAAACTTGATCCTCATAAGTTATTGTGTTAGAATGTGATATGAGAAGTTTTTAACCAATAATCCCAAGGAGGTACAAATGAAAAAGCTTATTTTAACATCAATTCTATTAGTTTTTTGTGCGATGGTGTTTCCAAACATCGGTCATTCTCTTGGATTTGAAGGGTTTGGCGGAAAAATCGGTTTAGTTATGCCAGATGGTGGGGATAATACCATCGGATTTGGTGCAGTTGGGTTTCTTGGTTCTATTTTACCTTCATTGACAGCCCTGAAGGCAGAAACAAGCCTAGAATATTGGGGTAATTCATCTGACTTCCTTGGCGGAAGCTCCAATCTTTCTGTTGTTAGTGCAAACGGCACTGCTAAATATTTCTTTACAAGCTCAGGCATATCTCCGTTTGCTGGTGCGGGAATTGGGCTTGTTTTTTCAAGAGCTAGTATAAAATATAAGGAGCAAATCTTCGGGCTAAAAGATTATTCCGATTCAGAAACAGACATTGATCTTAATCTCGTTGGCGGAGTTGATATTCCTGTCGGTGTTGGAATGAAGTTTACCGCTGAAGGAAAAATCGCTGTCGGCGATGCTGATTGGTTCCAAATAACTGGCGGAATTCTTGTTATGTTAAAGTAATATCGCAAAAGCTGACTAAGATTTGTTATAAAATGAAAATAATTACATCACCAAAAGAGATGCAAGCTTACGTCAAAAGGGCAAGAACCGATGGGAAAACCGTCGGGCTTGTCCCTACAATGGGTGCCTTTCACGAAGGACATCTAAGCCTTATGCGTCGTGCAAGGGCTGAAAACGACATCGTTGTTACAAGCATATTTGTCAATCCTACCCAATTCGGTCCAAAAGAAGACTATAATGCCTATCCAAGAGACCTTGAAAACGACTCAAAAATGGCTGAAAAAATCGGCGTTGATGTTATCTTTGCTCCTTCTGTAAAGGATATGTATCCGCAAGGTTATGCTACTTTCGTGAATGTGGAACGGATAACAGAAAAGATGTGTGGTGCATCACGTCCAGGTCATTTTAGAGGCGTTGCAACTGTCGTCACCAAGCTATTTAACATCATTCCTGCACATAAAGCATATTTTGGTCAAAAAGATGCTCAGCAATGCGTAGTCATAAAACGGATGTCAGAAGACTTGAATTTTGATATAGACATAGTGATCTTACCGACTGTCCGTGAGAATGACGGGTTAGCGATGAGTTCTAGAAATAAATATCTAAGCGATGAAGAACGAAGATCCGCCCTTGTTTTGTTTAAATCTCTTTCTATGGCAAAGGAACTTATCAGATCAGGCGAACTTAACTCAGAGAAAATACGTCAAAAGATGTTAGATATTATCAATGCAGAACCATTGGCAAGAGTGGATTATATATCAATTGTAGATGCAGAGACATTGGAAGACCTAAACGAAATTAAAGACAATACTTTGATAGCCTTAGCAGTATTTATCGGCAAGACACGGCTTATTGATAACATCATCATTGACCAAATTAATCCTTTGAAATAACATTCATTCACTTTTCGGAGGGAAATAATGCTTCGTCGTATATTTGCCCATATTATAATAATTTCTATGATAACATTATTATTCGGTTGTGTGAAAAGCACTGTTGTCCGAAAAGCGGATTGGGAAGTCCATTTCAACGACATATGTTTCATAGAAGGGAAATATGGCTGGATTGTCGGTGAAAAGGGAACAGTTATCCATACCGAAGATGGCGGGAAAAGCTGGGAATTACAAAATACAGAAACAAAATTGGAACTGAAAGCGGTTTACTTTATCAACAAAAACAAAGGTTGGGCAAGTGGAGTAAACGGCACAGTGATAAGCACTTGGGACGGTGGGAGGCATTGGTCTCAGCAAAAATGCCCGACAACTGCGACATTAAACGATATTTTCTTTTTAAAAAATGGAACTGATGGCTGGGCTGTTGGCGAAAGCAATAAGATATTCCATACAACGAATGGCGGAAAAAATTGGTATCAAGAGCTTACTGGTGCAGATGTATCGCTATCAAGCGTTTACTTTCTAAACAATAAAGAAGGCTGGATCGTAGGCGATATGGACAGAGTGTATAGAACCCGAGATGGCAAAAGATGGGAACAAGTAGAATACCGCAGTGAAGAAGATCAGCAAAGAGTGCAAATGGTAAATACGCTTTATAAGATTCAATTTGTAGATGAGAAAAACGCTTGGATATGCGGAACAGATGGCTCTATATTCCATAGTAATGATGGTGGAGAAACTTGGGAACGACAACAAAGCAACATCCCTGCGGTTGGGCATGTCCATTTTCCCGCTCAAAGCATCCATTTTTACGATGCAAAACACGGCTGTGCGGTATCAATGTCTGGACATATAGTCACTACTCACGATGGCGGTAAGACTTGGAAATTGCAGAAAAGCGGGATAAAAAATACGATATATGGAGTATATCTAACTAGTCCAAAAGATATTTGGGTTGTCGGTGAATATGGGGCAATACTTAATTCAAAAGATGGCGGAGAGACATGGACAATCCGTAGTGGAAAATCAGACATAACAGGCAACGATCTACAAGATGTCCATTTTGCAGATCAGATGAGAGGTTGGGCAGTTGGAAGACGAGGGACTATAACAAGAACCGAAGATGGCGGTAGAACTTGGATTTCTAACGATGTTGACACATTCGGCAGTCTAAATAGCCTTATTTCATCAATGATAACGAGGGTTGGGCAGTCGGCGAAATGGGGTCTATACTCCATACAACTGATGGCGGGAAATCTTGGGAAACTCAACGAGGCGTTATCGGACTGCCAATGTATGGAGTTTATTTCCGAAATTCCAAAGAAGGTTGGGTCGTCGGCGCTCTTGGGACAATTGCACATACTACTGATGGCGGAGAGACTTGGTCTGAGCAAGTAAGCCCATCATGGCAGACATTATATGGCGTATATTTCCTTGATTCCCAAGAAGGTTGGGCGGTCGGTTGGCCCGGTGTTATAATACATACGATCAATGGTGGGCTTTCTTGGGAGAAGCAGGACAGCGGAGTATATGACGAGCTTTACGGCGTCTATTTCGTTGACTCAAAACATGGCTGGGTCGTTGGGCAACTTGGCAATATATTGCATACAGAAGACGGCGGAAAAACTTGGGTCCAACAGAAAAGCGGAACAGATCTGAGCCTTCGCAAAGTCCATTTTGCTAACACCAGAGTTGGTCTTGTCGCGGGTGATAAAGGAACACTGCTTGTGACGTCAGACGCCGGCAAAACATGGACTAAGAAGGATAGTGGAACAGAAAAAGACCTCTATGGCATCAGTTTTACAGGAAACAGTCTCTTTGCTGTCGGAGAGGGCGGAGTAACTATAAAATATACTGTTGACTCGCTTGGATCAAACGTCAAAGACCTTGTCGCAAGCGAGAAAAAGACAGAAATCGCAGAGGCAACTCCTGAACCTGAGATCCCCATTGAACGTGATGTATGGGAGATCGTCAGACAGCCTAACTGGACAACTAATTTTAATGATATATACTTCATTGATGAGAACAACGGCTGGGCGGTCGGATCAGATGGTTGTATTGTCTCAACAATAGATGGCGGGAAAACTTGGAAACAGCAAGTAAGCGGGACAACTAAAACTCTACGAAATATTTTCTTCCACGATCAAAATAATGGCTGGGTCAGTGGTGACAACGGGACGCTTTTATTCACAAAAGACGGTGGAAACACTTGGACTATACAAAAGACCGATACAAAAGATTCGTTAGGGCGGATATTCTTCCTAAACATGCAAAATGGCTGGATAGCCAAAGATAACGGAAGCCTTCTAAGGACAACCGATGGCGGGAAAACTTGGGCTAACTATGAGACTGGCTTCACTCCAAGACAATTCTCAGATATATACTTTACGGATGCCAACAATGGTTTAGCTGTGACAAGCACATCATTTGGTCATTCCGCTATCATACAGACAAACGATGGCGGAAGAGTTTGGAAACC
>DTPJ01000227.1 GCA_011334435.1 Candidatus Poribacteria bacterium
AAATATAGCATCTATTTCTGAAAAATTGATTTAGTGCTGTTTGTATATGCTTATTGTGTTAAGGTTTAATAAGAAAGGTTTTTAGTTAAAATGGTTAAGCAATCCATACTTGATTCACTCATTGAATATGTTCAGAATGTTTCAGGATCAGCTAAAGTAATAGATTCTTGTGATATTATAGTTAGCCAATGGGTAAGGTATAAGTGTCAATAAGAAGAATAAGGCAAGACCTTCAATGGAGTCTTGCGGTATAGATGTATATGAAACTGCGAGAAAAGCAGGTTATGAGATTGACGTAGTCAAAAATTATGGGGATTGCTATAATAGAGTTGGGCTTTTAATGTTAGATTAGTGCGACTGACTATGGCAGACATATATGTCGTTATTGTCAGGTTTGATTTATTCATTGTGTTATTGGTAGGTTAAAGCGATACTTTAAGTCCATTTTTATGGATTTTCATCAGAGGTGTTTTTATGACAAAGTGGGTGACGGTGTCAGAGGCTTCTGTCATACTTGGCGTGTCAGAAAGAACTTTATGGCGAAGGGTGGCAAAAGGCATTATTGAAGCCAGATTAGAGGGCGGAAGGAAGTTGGTAAAAATAGACGACAACGCTGACAATATTGCCAAAGATGGCGTGACAATGACAGACAAAAATGACATAATAAATTGGCTTAAAGCAGAACTTGAAAACAAGAATAAACAGATTGATCAACTTCAAGCAGAACTTAAACTGAACCGTGAAAGGTCTGACGCCATAATAATGAAACTGACACAGGAGCTGGAGTATCAGCGGAAATTATTTCAAGGTTTAAAACTGGACAAAAAGAAAGATCGTTCATTTTGGAAACTGCTTGGGAAGTCAGATGATGGTCAAGACAATTAATGATAAAAATATTCTGCATAATTACCATTATGAGGCATTAAGATACCGTTATTTTGTAGAAATCCCTATTTTTATTGATTTTATCTTATTTTAAGTTTTTGTATAAGAGTATACAACACAATTTCTATATATGGATATTATAAAATCGTTTTATTTGTATCCATTTAAAAGTGAGGTGCTTTCTCCTCTATGGAAAAATTTATGAATGTTCTTATAGTAGATGATGAACCTGATTTAGTTGAGACATTGACGCTCATGCTTAAAAATCATGGATTTCGTGTCACATCCGCATCAAATGGCATTGAAGGCTTGGAAAAAGCAAAAACTGAACTACCAGACATAATAATATTGGATTTAATGATGCCAGAAATGGACGGTTTTGAGATGTGCAAGCAGTTAAAATCAAATGAAGAAACAAGCGGAATACCGATAATTATCCTAACAGCAAAAAGCGATACAGAATCACGTTTTAAAACATTCAAATATAAGGCTGATTATTATATCGTTAAACCTTTTCATCTGCCAAATTTAGTGTCAAAGATAAATGAACTGCTTTTTCCGAAATAATTGAAATCATCAATAATTAAAATCATCGGAATTTTCTTAACATATTTTTCGTTAAAATAAGCGTAAACATAAAATCAAACATCAAAAAAGGAGTGTTTAAAATGAGAGAAAAAGTTGAAGCTGTTCTCGAAAAAATTAGAAAAGGTCTAAAAATGGATGGAGGCGACATAGAACTCGTTGATATTGCTGACAACGTAGTTACCGTAAAATTAAGGGGTGCATGTGCAGGCTGTCCATTTTCACAGATGACAATAAAAAACTTTGTGGAAAGAGAATTGAAAAAAGCCATACCCGAAGTGAAAAAGGTTGAAGCTGCGCCGATAGATGATGAAGAATGATTTCACCAAAAGATATACTTATGTGCTTTAAACTGTTTATTTTTGTTATATGTTGCATTAAGCAACATGTTTTTTCATCACTTTATCCAATTCCTATGGCGTTAGAAATTGAACATTCTTAATGTTTCTTATATTTTTCAAAGTTGGTATGCTCTTTGCAAATTCTTTTAGTTGGAGATCCGCATGGTGAAAGGTAGGAGGAGTCTTGAATGCCGCCGCATACCCCTCACCTCTTACCTTTCCGTTTTTTATTATTGCTTATTATAATTGCTAATATCTCTCATTTTAGGAATTACAAATGTAAACTTTGTTCCCTCGCCTACTTTTGATTCTGCTTTTATATCTCCACCATAGGTCTCTAAAATTCGTTTTACAATTGACAGTCCCAGACCTGTCCCCTGTCTTGTCATATTTTTTGCATTGTTTGCACGATAAAACTGATCAAAGATGTATGGTAGGCATGTATCAGGAATACCGATTCCGTTATCTTCAACGATACCAATAACATTATTTGAGTCTTGTTTAAGTTCTACTTTGACACAACCACCGTTGTTTGTGTATTTGATAGCGTTACTGATCAAATTTGTCCAGAGGCTTTTTATATGCTCTTGATTTGCATTGACAATAGCAGGCTCATTGTCAATATTTATACAAAGCGTGACTCCCTTTTCTTCTGCGATTGCATTCATTGGATCTGCTATTTCTTCTAAGACTTTGCAAATATTGATAGGTTCGGCGTTTACTTCCATGTTAGGGTCCTCAAGCTGTGCTAATTGAAGAAGATCGTTTATCAATTCTAATTGCCTTTGTGCTTGACGTTCTGCTTTTTGAATAACATCATAAATTTTCTCAGGAGGGATATATCCTTGCAATATGAGGTTCATATAGCTTTGAATAGCAGATACAGGAGCCCTCATTTCGTGTGTAACAGCCCATATAAACTGTGTTCTTGTTCTATCAATTTTCTCAAGCCTTGAATTAAGTTCGGCTAATTCTTTAGTTTTTAACTCGCATGATAAGTTAGCTTCAGCTAATTCCTTAGTTTTTAATTCACATGCCAAATTAGCTTCAATTAACTCACGGGTTTTTAGCTCACATGCGACGTTCATTTCCATAAGTTCTCGTTCTCTTTCTCGCAATTTTCCGACCATAGCGGAAATAATATATGCAGTTAGCAATGAAATAACTAATAATGTAAAACTTGTAGTGAAGATATGTATAGGCTGTTGAAACCGAAGAGGAGAGCGAAAATTTGGCAAATTGTAATGAGGAATTATCTCTTGCCACTCAAGCACAAGAAGACCTAAAAACATGATATTGGCAAATATTACATAAATGAAACACATTTGCTTTTCAAATAAAAATCCTGCGATGACTATATAGATCAGATAAAGGAAGAAAAAATGTGTTTCAAGCCCCCCAAGAAAATGTAGAAAGACAGTCAAAAATGTGATGTCAAAAACAATTTGAAAATGAGTGAGAAAAAGTCTATATTTTGTAGATATAATGGCATGTTTTCTAACACGAAAATATATGAAAAGGATTATATTAAGTCCGATTAATGAAATTATTGGTATTAGTAAATAATTAAGGTAGGTGTTATTAGGTAGAAAGTAAATGGCAAATAGCATAATAACAAGCATACTGAAAGCGATTATCCAGCGAATTTGAATTAATCGCTTCATAAATTCGCTTGAATCATCTTCTGCTATTAAGTCAAATAAACCATTCACTTCTTTATCCCCTCATTTGTTGCGCAGAGATAAACCATCGGATGCAATGAATACTCCGCTTGATGGGACGTTAAATGTTAATTGTAATACCTCTGTTGCTTTATTGATTTTTTCACCATCAATTAAACATGAAATTGTAGAGATAGATGTGCTGATGGCTATTATATTCACACCAACAGATGCTAAAGCAGAAAAAGCAATTGCTGCAATACCGGGCTGATCCTTAAAATGAGGTCCATATACCGACACCATAGCCACATTTTCCTGATAAACTATCTCTTTTGCCTCTACCTTTTCTTTTATTTCCTCAATAGCAAGCTTTGATTTTTCAAGATCGCTCATATTGACACATATAATGATATTAGCTCTATCGTTGATGTCAGTGGTATGCGATATAAATTGGACATTTACATTTTTTTCAGATAGAGTGCCAAGAACAACGCTTGCAATACCGGGTCGGTCTGGCAAAGACATAACACCGATCTTCGCCAGATTTAGATTCTGTATTATTCCGCCTGCCTTTGGTTTTTCCATAATACAATCCGTTATATTTTCTCTTTTAGTGTTTGAATCGATCTAAATATTTTTTAACTTTTTTCAAAAGATCATCTGGCTGTGCTGGCTTAGATATCCAATCATCTATAGGCAAATATTCATTTGTTGGGAATTTTGCAAGATGAGGGCTATCTGTGATTGA
>DTPJ01000537.1 GCA_011334435.1 Candidatus Poribacteria bacterium
ATTCTTTTTGTATGCCTTCGTGCATTCGTATTTGGCTTTGATAGCTGTCGTTGTCCTTTCAAGTTTAGGAATGCACATGTCCATGCCTTTAACAGGTGCATTAACTATGAGTTTAACGACAAAAGAGAAAACTGGACAAGTTTTAGGATCGCTTGCATCAGTAGGTTCTTTTGCTTCCATAGCTGGAATTTGTGCAATTATGCTCATATCAAAATTCGCGGAATCGCTATCGCTAAGAGCATATTATATCGCAGGAGGATTGTTTATCATCCTTTCTGGATTTTTAATCGCCAAGATACCAAAAAGTGTTGGGACTGCTGACGTTGATCCTCCGCGTATGCTTATCAAACGCCATTATTGGCTTTATTACGTTTTAATACTTCTTCAAGGCTCTGGTCAGCAGGTTTTGGATTCGTTCTGTATGTTACTGCTTGTCAAAAATTTCGGGCTTAAAGTGTGGAATATAAGTTTTTTGTTGTTGATAAGCGGTGTCGTTACTATGATAGCAGGTCCTTATATAGGACGCCTTATTGACCGATATGGCGAAAGGAATACTGTTCCTCCAAGCTATGTATTTCTCGCATTATCGTGTGCTGGATTTGCTTTAATAAAAAATGTCTTGATATTGCAGATATTGCTTATTGTGGTCAGATTTTTCGGCATGTTTGGAATGGGATTATCTACTTATGTCAGACGTGTATCTCCCCAAGAAGAATTAACTCCTACATTATCAGCAGGTGTGAGTATTAACCATATAACTTCGGTGACAATGCCACTTATTGCAGGACAATTGCTTCCCTCAATAGGTTTTGAAGCTATCTTTTTGGGAACTGCTATTATTATCTCAATCTCTATACCTTTTGCCATGATGATGAAAGTTAAAGCAGTGAACTGATCAGGCTTTTTACAAATTCAAAAGTATATTTTGCTTGATAATGATAATATATTATTAGTAGCCCTAAACTAATAATCAGAAATAATAAACCTATAACAAGGCTCAATTTATTTGAGTGCATAGAGAAAATCCTCAATCTTTTTTAGTGAACCTTCTTCAACAGCTTTTTGTATCAACTTATTTTGCTCCTCGTTTATACGCTCAATAAACAGGTATTTTATGCCCTTTTGCCTCATATCTTGTGTAAATGTAATATCACTGATAGGTATGTATTCAATCCGTCGCGAATAATCAGCATCATATAAAGGGTAAGCCCAGCCGTTATTTGGAAAACATACACCGATAACTTCGTCTTTAGGTATGATCTGCAAAGCCTTTCTAAACGCCCCTTCATAATGAGAAGTAAGCTCAGCGGTGCTTCTTTGCAATGCAGGCATGCTCATCATCTTTTGGAAATCGCTAATAGATATTTCCCCGACGTTCAAAACCGCTATCCAATTAAGTAACGTGCATATTAAAGCTATTCCAATTAATATTCCTCTTAGCCATTTATAACTTAAATTTGATATTAAAAATACAAAACTCAAAGCAAAAATTACAGGAAACCAAAGTGTAAATCTCATAAACCAAGGGTCTGTCGTAATGAATGCGAAAAGGCTTATTAAAGAGAGAATAAACGCTATGATTAGCGATCTTAGGTATCTGACAAATATCAAAGCATATAGAATCGCAGGCAATCCGCAGGCGAAATTAAACCATCCCCAACCTGTCATGTTGCTTAAATGTGAACTGTAAGCGCCGCTTTTATCAAAAATCCTTTCAAATAGGAACGATTTCAGGTTATCTTTTAGCCCTATTAAGCTTGCAGACCCACGCTGACCAGGACCGAATTGGACTGCGTTTCCTGTCCCAAATATAAGGTGATTGCCGATCCTAAAATCTGTCGGATGAACGGGGTTGCCAAAGACTATCCAATTCCTGACATACCAAAATGAGCCGAGAAACATTGCACTTATAAACAAGAATATGCAAACGTAAAGATAAATTGACTTGCTATGAAATATATTTGATCTTATGTTGATCCTTAAATCTCTTTTATAATGTTTCCATAAGGCAAAAACGCATATTGTCAAAGGGGCAATAGCTATAAATGCGGTATAAGGTTTAATACCAATGCCCAAACATTGAGCCATGAATACAAGCAAAATCTGACGATGCAAAGGGAAACCATCTCTTTTTCCATTGATAAGCAGATCAACTAATATTGCGAGGGAAAACAGGTATATTGCCGATATGCCAACATCGTTTTTGCATGCGGTTGCTTGTATTGCCAATGACGGAGTGAATAGATAGAATATCATCGCAGAAGCGGACATGATTTTGCTTAAATTAAACGATCTTACAAGTGCATAGGCAGAAGCACCTGTTAGGAGATAATATAAAAATGGTCCTACTTTTACAAGCAATCCATGATGTAGAAAGACCGTCCACCAAACTTCAAGCAATTCAAAGCTTGCAGGCCAATATACCCTGTCAACAGGCGTTATTACTGGATAAATTCGCTCTTTTTGCACCCATTCAGCGACGTTGACGAGATGATAAACAACAGTATCCCAGACATAAGGCGGAATAAACCAGATATGGACTATTATCCTGACAAGCTGTATGAGAGCGAGGATACAAAGCAATATACCAAATGGCGATATTTTTAGATCGCTTATGTGAAAAGGTATATTCTTCACACGGGGAAAGGGGGATTTTAAAAACCTAAAAGAAAAAATCGCCGAAATCACAAGCCCAACAATGCTTATGATAGCTATCTTGTGAGATTGAAGGAGACCGAGGATGCCAATTAGAAGCGTGTAAAGAGATGTAACATATATCCAAAGGAAGCCAAAAAGTGCAATATCAATATATTTAACTCTGCTTCGGACAATGCGAAACAATTTTATGGAAACGATTGTGACAAAAACGTTTCCAATGATCATCTCAAAAATTCGTAACATCAAATTCAGATACATTATGGGAAAATAGTATACATTGATTTATTGATGATTAAACCAAGCAAGCTCCAAAAACTGCCCATAAAGAATTGACCGAGTATAAACCCTAAGAATAACGGGATAGCTGTCCGATAAGCTTTTGATCCACCATAATTTAATATCAGTCTTTTGGCAAGCCAGCTCAGAAATACAGAAAACCACATATAGCTTATTGCCCAACCAGAACCTGTCGCATATCCGACAGGGTGGAAGGGCCACCAGAGGTATCTTCTGGTCATAAACATAAGAAAGAAAGTGAAAAAGAATCCAAAGCCTAAATGATTTATAGTATTGAGATCAGGTCCCGTAGGATGTGCTAACCAGCTTTGAAGTGTGTAGAACGGACCAGTTCCCCATATCGCATAACCGGGATATTTATAATAAAATCCGAGATGTGCTAAAAAAGTCGCGATTGTCCCAACCAAAGTTGCGACCATAATTGCGATGATCATTTTATTGATGTTTATATGCAGTCTCTCAGACAGTTTGAATGCTTCAAGCTGATGTGGCATAGGATGACAGCGATAACCATAAGCGATCCAATCTAATAAGGCAAATGGTGCGAGTGTATTAGCGCCAAAAGGTCTCGTGCCAGCGAACATGACCATAATTTGATCGGGATGGACGCTATGTAACTCATGAGTTGGCGGACCTAATTCAGCTCTCATACGTGTAATAGCGATTGATAGCAAGGCATATATTATGAAATAGATCGGTATTGCCCAGATGGACACCCCTGCTTGATACCAGAAGACCATCATAAAAATTGCAGAAAATATCAGACCAAAATAAGCAAACCGATATAGCCCATAGTCCGATCTTTTTCTTATGAAACTTACAATGGTATCTTTAATATGATGTCTGCTTGTAATAAGTGTAAGAATGGCAATCCCAAGCCATGCACCAGC
Organism: Candidatus Poribacteria bacterium; assembly: GCA_011334435.1. Classification (GTDB taxonomy): domain Bacteria; phylum Poribacteria; class DTPJ01; order DTPJ01; family DTPJ01; genus DTPJ01. The sequence continues at coordinate 3,846 of DTPJ01000537.1, forward strand.
CCTTTGTTCCGCTTGCCAACCTCCGCCTGCCCGCCATCCGATAACACTAAAGAAGACTAATTGCATCTTCCAGAACAGGTTAAAAAACCATAAGGAGAATGCAAGGGATAGAGGCATAAAATATGCAAGCCCAACCGCAAAACCATAAATATTCATATCAAACGATCCCATAGCGTTCCAAGGTTTGCTAGTAAGATACTGTGTTAGACCCCATTTTAAGCCAGGTGATGGGACAATTGGGAAAAGATAATGAAGCCCAGCAAGTAATTCTATCATTAAGGTTGTGCCAAATCCAATCCACATTAGTTTATTTGTCAGGAATTTTGGATTTCCACTCAATTCAAGGGGCAATCTTATAATTGGATAGCTCAG
>DTPJ01000605.1 GCA_011334435.1 Candidatus Poribacteria bacterium
GGTGCAGACACGATAAATGACGAAATCACTGCACATAAGACAGGTGCAACGCATGTAGCAGATAAACTGACAGGCAATCGCCCTGACACGATATTTGAGATCGGCGGACAAGACTCTAAGTTCATAAGCATAAAAGATGACATAGTCGTTGATTTTACTATGAATGAGGCATGCGCTGCTGGAACAGGTTCATTCCTTGAAGAACAAGCAGAAAAACTTGGCATTCAGATAAAAGGTGAATTTGCTCAATTAGCGCTCAGTTCCAAAAATCCTATCAGACTTGGCGAAAGATGCACAGTATTTATGGAAAAAGACCTTAATCCGTATCTACAAAGAGGGGCAAAAGTTGAAGACCTTGTCGCAGGGTTGGCATATTCTATCGCTACTAATTATCTTAACCGTGTTGTTAGAGGAAGATATATAGGCAATTGTATATTTTTCCAAGGTGGGACTGCTTATAACGATTCTGTCGCTGCTGCCTTCGCTACGATCTTGGATAAGGAAATAATTGTCCCACCACATAACGGCGTTATCGGAGCAATTGGTGCAGCATTATTGGCTAAGGAAAAGATGGAAGCAGGGCTTGGAAATGAACAAAGCTATGAAGAGAGGATTTCAACATTTAGAGGTTATGATCTGGAAAAAGTGGATTATAGAATAAGATCATTCGTTTGTCCTGGATGCTCCAATCACTGCGATATTCAAGAAGTCAGAATTGGAGATGAACGCACATACTGGGGCGATAAATGCTCTGAACGTTATAGAAAGCAAGCTAAGACTGATAAAAAGCCTATTATCCCTGATCTATTTGCTTTTAGAGAAGAATTATTGTTTGGAAAGTATGATGCAAAAGACAGGAAATTAGACCCCAATAAAAAGACAATAGGTATCCCTCGTGCAATGTATACTTACGATAGATTGCCTTTCTGGGGGACATTCCTATCTGAATTAGGATTTAACGTCGTCTTGTCAGAACCGACCAATAAAAAGATAACAAACTATGGAATAGATTCTGTCGTCGCAGAACCTTGTTTCCCGATCAAACTTGCACATGGTCATGTCCGCGATCTGCTTGAAAAAGGCGTAGATTATATCTTTGTTCCAAATGTAATCAACGCAGAAACGGAATTTATGAATGTGAACTCACATCTTTGCCCATGGGGACAGACATTGACATTTGTTGTTAAACACTCGCCTATGATGGAAGGTATTGAACATAAACTGCTTCAGCCAACTATTCATTTCAGAGATGGCAGAGATACCGTCGTCAAGGAACTTCAAGATTTTGGAAAAACGTTAGGATTAGATAGATCAAAGGTTGAAAAGGCGGTTGATTTGGCATACAAAGCACAATCAAAATTTCAAAAGGCACTTTTAGAAGAAGGACAAAAAGCGTTAAAAATTCTGTCAGATGAAGATGAGCTTGGCATTGTAATAGTTGGCAGGGCATATAATATATATGATATGGGTGTTAACCTAGCGATCCCAAGAAAACTCAGAGATTATTATGGGGTAAACGTAATTCCAATGGACTTTCTGCCAATTGAAGGGATAGAAATTGTAGATGTGAATTCAAATATGTATTGGAACTATGGCAGAAAGATACTTCAATCTTCAAAAATAGTCGGGAAGTATCCAAATCTTCATATTATATATATAACAAACTTCAAATGTGGTCCTGATTCATATATAAAGCAATTTGTAACAAAGGCTTCAAACGGGAAACCGTTTTTGTCGCTTCAGTTTGATGGACATAGCAACGACGCAGGATTTCTAACCCGTTGTGAAGCATATCTTGATAGTAAAGGATTTCTAAGATGGTGGAAACGACAACAGCAACAAATAGCAGTGTAAAGAAAAAAGTTCTTGCAGGCAGAAAATTATACGTGCCACAAATGGCTTATGAAGGTGCGAAATTCATCTGTGCAGCTATGAGATCAGTAGGGATTGACGCAGAAATATCGCCATTTTCAGATGAGAGGACGCTTGAATTAGGCGGTAGATATACATCAGGGGACGAATGTTTTCCAGAGAAAGTTACCCTTGGTGACTTTTTGAAAGTCACAGAACAACCAGATTTTGATCCAAGCAAAACCGCATTCTTTATGCCTTCTGCTGGCGGTCCGTGTAGATTTGGACAATATGCTGGCTATGCACAGATGATAATGGACGAACTCGGTTATGGCGATGTTTTAATTCTTTCGCCAACCAGCACAAATAGCTATGATGAGGTCGGAGAGAATTCCAGAGAACTTATTAGAACTGCATGGAGAGCAGTAGTCTGTGGCGATATTATGAGGAAATTATTGCTTAAAACTCGTCCTTATGAGATAAACAAGGGCGACACAGAAGCTGAATATGAGAGGGGCATAGATGAAATCTGTGCTATCCTTGAAATACCAAATATATCGCACAAAAAAAGAATGAATCTGCTTTTAGATGCACTTAAAGTGATAAGGGATAGATTCAGGAAAATTCCAGCCAAATATGACCCTGAATTCCCTTTGATAGGTGTTGTTGGCGAGATATTTTGCAGGCTTAACAATTTCAGTAACGAGGATATTCTGAAAGTCATAGAGAGTGCTGGTGCAGAAACTTGGCTTGCTGGGATTAGCGAATGGATATGGTACACTAACCACGATCAACTTGACCGACTTCGCAAACTTGGTAAGAGCTTCTCAACAGATATGATGATCGCAAAGATCAAAAATACCATTCAACGTAAAGATGAACATACGTTAATGGAGCCTTTTAAAGAGGATTTTAAGGGATATGAAGAAGCAGAAGATATAAAAGAAATCCTAAATAATAGTCTACCGTATCTTCCTTATTATGGCTGTCTTGGTGAAATGGTCCTTAGTATTGGTGGGGCAATATATTTTTATGAAAAAGGCGCTGATGGCATTGCTGACATAAGTCCATTTACTTGTATGAATGGCATCGCTTCCGAAGCGGTTGCCCCTCATGTATCAAGGGATCATGAAAATATACCGATACGAACTTTTTACTTTGATGGGACGCAATCTGACCTTGAAAGAGATGTTGGCATATTCATAGAACTTGCCCGAAACTATAAACGTAAAAAGACAAAGAAAAGGGTTTATCCTTTTTATTTTAACGTTGACTAGAGAATATTTGGATACATAAATGCTATTTGGATACGTAAGTGTCATTTTGAGCGAAGCGAAAAATCTCGAGGAATAAGACCATGATCTTTCAACAAATAAAAGCAGATGGAGACAGAAACTTCGGCTATATCGTAGCTGATGAGGAGACAAAAGAATGTGCTATCATAGACCCATCTTATGTGCCAGAAGAATTCATCAAAATAGCTGAAAATCAAAATCTGAAAATCATCTATGCGATAGGCACACATTCACATGGGGATCACATAAGCGGGATCGGAGAATTTAGGAAGATCGGAGCTAAGATCGTCTTGCACAGTTCAGCACAGTTTAACGCTGATATTAAGGTCAATGACGGCGATATTCTAAAACTTGGCAAAATAGAGTTAAAAATTATTCATACACCGGGGCATACACAAGATAGTATCTGTATTTTAGCTGAAAATAAGTTGATGACTGGCGATACGCTTTTTGTCGGTAAAATAGGAGGAACAAATACTGATGACTCAGCAAAGATAGAGTTTGACAGTCTGTTCAATAAGTTAATGAAGTTAGATGATTCAATAGAAGTCTATCCAGGGCATGATTATGGCGTTGCCCCGACGTCAACGATCGGACATGAGCGTAAGACAAATCCCTTCATTTTACGCACAGATTTTAAAGATTTCAAGTGGTTAAAGGACAATTGGGCGCAATATAAAATTGAACACGGCATAAAATAAACATTGACCAATAACTTGATATATGATAGATTTATTGTAGTAATTAACGCAAATTTTAAAATTTTGGAGGATTTTAACAATGAAACTGGAAATCAAATACTGCACATCTTGAGGCTATTTGGCAAGAGCTGCCGGTCTGGCAGACGCTGTATCAAGCAAGTTTGGAAACAAAGTTGACATAGAACTCGTCCCATCAAGTGGAGGGGTTTTTGAAGTCAGTTTAGATGGAAAACTCCTATATTCAAAGCAAAAAACCGGACGATTTCCTGATCAAAAAGAAATTGATGGGATTATGTCCGCTATGGAGAATATTTCATAGTTGTTTTGCCCTTTAACTCCCCTTTGGTTAAAGGGGAGAACAA
>DTPJ01000140.1 GCA_011334435.1 Candidatus Poribacteria bacterium
GCATTTTCATATAAACATTTAATTCAAACTTTGATAAATACTGGTTTCGGATAGCATCTCAGAATTACCAGACTTAACAAGAATAAATCACCGCCAATTACAGATCACTGATTACTGATCACTGATTACTGATTACTTTTTCTTGTGTTCCTGTGGCTGATAGCCTTTTACCTAAAATTTGAATTGGACTGGGGTTCCGAACAAAAAGCCAAGACAAAATATCAATTTTATGTTATACTTAGATAGTTAGTTTTCAGTTTTTGGCTGTAACCCGTTAAAAAATGTAAAAAATAGATGTAGAAGATATGGAACGCAACAGAATTCGCAACTTTTGTATAATAGCACACGTAGATCACGGAAAATCAACATTAGCAGATAGAATTTTGGAATTCACAAAAGCTATCCCTCCAAGAGAAATGCGCGAACAGGTTCTTGATGATATGGAACTTGAACGTGAAAGGGGGATAACTATAAAAGCCCACGCAATACAATCTAAATATACTGCACTTGACGGAAAAGAATATATACTAAATCTTATTGACACTCCGGGTCATGTTGACTTTACTTATGAGGTATCTCGTAGCCTTAAAGCCTGTGAGGGAGCTATTCTCGTTGTTGATGCAGTTCAAGGGGTTGAAGCACAAACTCTCGCTAACACTTATCTTGCAATGGATCATGGGCTTGATATTATACCTGTAATAAACAAAATTGACTTGCCAAACGCCAGAGTTGATGAGGTGAAAAAACAGATCAAAGAGATCATCGGAATTGATTCTGATGAGGTCATATTAGCAAGTGCTAAAGAGGGTATAGGAACACAGGAAATCCTTGAAGCAGTTGTAAATAAGATACGCCCACCTGCTGATACCTATGATCTCCCTTTAAGAGCATTGATATTTGATTCCTTCTATGACTATTATCTCGGCGTAGTTACAACTATCCGTGTATTTGACGGCAAAATCAGGAGAGGTATGAATATCACTATGATGTCAAATGGACGGACTTATGAAGTCACCGATATTGGCATACTTAAACTTGATATGATTCCTGTTGATGAACTAAGCGCTGGAAACGTTGGATACATGGTAGCTGGTATAAGAGAGATAAGGGATATTAAAATAGGGGATACAATAACTTCAACCGATAAACCAGCAAAAGAACCATTGCCCGGATTTAGAGAACTACAACCAATGGTCTTTTGTGGTCTCTATCCGACAAGCGGAGATGACTATAATTCTCTTCGTGATGCTTTGGAAAAACTAAGGTTAAATGATGCCTCTTTCGTATATGAACCCGAAAGCTCACCAGCTTTATCATTTGGGTTTAGATGTGGTTTTTTAGGGACACTTCACATGGAGATAGTGCAAGAACGTTTGGAAAGGGAATATGGGATAAATCTTATTACAACAGCACCAAGTGTTAGATATAGAGTTTTGAAAACCGATAAAAAGATCATAGAAATAGATAACCCTTCTAAACTTCCAAAACCAAACGAAATTGTGCATATAGAAGAACCTTATATAATAGCAGAGATAATGCTACCAAGTGAATATGTCGGCTCTATAATGGAACTTTGCCAATCCAAGAGAGGCATTTTCAAAAGCATACAATATATCACTGCTTCCAAGGTCTTATTGAACTACGAAATACCATTATCAGAAATTGTAATGGAATTCTACGATAAGCTAAAATCACTCACACGCGGATATGGATCAATGGATTATGAAATAGGCGATTACAGGGTTTCTGACCTTGTCCGATTAGATATATTAATTCATGGAAATATGGTAGATGCCCTTTCAACAATAACACATAGGGATAAGGCTTATGAAAGGGGAAAGGCACTTGTTGAAAAGTTGAAAGAGCTTATTCCAAGACAGCTTTTTGAGGTTTCTATACAAGCAGCTATTGGAAGTAAAGTTATCGCTCGTGAAAACGTCAAGCCATTAAGGAAAGATGTTATAGCTCGGCTTTATGGCGGTGATGTGACGAGAAAAAATAAACTTTTGGAAAAGCAACGGCTTGGGAAAAAGCGAATGAAACAGATCGGAAGCGTTGAAATCCCACAAGAAGCATTTATGGCAGTGCTTTCGTTAGAGTGATATGTAATCTATTTGATCATAATTGCGTTTTAGAGTATTATTAAATTATTAACGAATGTAAATCTTAAAAATTGATACATCAAACAGGAGGCATTGTTTTATGAAGTCAAGAAACAAAGCTGATGATCCTTCTTCTGTTTTAAAGGGAAAAAACATTTCATCAAAAAAAGCATCGTCAAATCTCAAAGGTAAAAGTCCAGAAAAAAAGCAAAAGAAAAACTTGATCCTTGAATATATCCAAGTTATCGCTGTTGCTTTTGCTCTTGTGTTCGGGTTTATGCGTCCTTTTGTTGTTGAGGCTTTTAAGATACCATCAGCGTCTATGGAGGATACTCTCCTAATAGGCGATAGAATTTTAGTAGCGAAGTTTATGTATGGGATAACTGTTCCTTATGTCAGATTTCATAGTTTTGATCTTAGTCCTGAATTTCAAAGTGATCTTGATAGATATAAAATATCTCAGGGCATTAGACAGGAGTTTGAAAATAACGGAATTGTTTTATCACAAAATGCGGGAGTTACAATTCAAGATGCAAATTCTAAATGGATTATAGGTGATGCAGATAGGACATATACGATCATTAAAAAAGGTGGAAAACTCAAAGTTTATAAATCTCTACATATTTTAGATGTAAATAAGCCTAAAATTGGCGACATATTTGTCTTTGATCCCCCAGAAGCTGCTGGAAAAAAACAGCCATTTATAAAGCGTATTGTCGCAGTTTCAGGAGATACAGTAGAAATTAAAGATGGAAATCTATATCGCAACGGTTCGCTTGTTGAGGGAGAAACATATGTGAAAAGGTATTTGACTATGCCACAAAGCCCTCAATTTATGCCTCCAACAGTAGTTCCAGATGGACATGTGTTCGCTATGGGAGATAATCGTGATAGAAGCAGTGACAGCAGAGTTTGGGGATTTGTGCCTATTGAGAATATTAAAGGACAAGCATTTATGATATACTGGTCATGGGATAAATATGCTGAGGGGTTAGATAAAATTAGAATCTCAAGGATTGGACGAATATTGAAATAAAACACCAGTTGATATTGGGAGGGCGTGAATATGGCAATCAATAGTGAAGAAGAAAGCTATGATCTATTGCTAAAAGGCGGTCATGTAATTGATCCAGCAAATCAAATAGACGGTAAAATGGACGTTGCCATTAAAGATAAAAAGATTAAGCAAGTGGCAAAAGAGATAAGTTCTGAAAAAGCAACTAAAGTCGTTAATGTATCAGATTATTATGTTGTCCCAGGGCTTATTGATATTCATACGCACGTTTATAGATTTCAGTCAAGCAATGGATACATAGAAGGCATGGTCCCTGATGCTCATCTGATCTCGTCAGGAGTGACTACTACCGTAGATGCTGGAACCGCTGGTTGGAGACATTTTATTGATTTTAAAGAAAATTTCATTGATACCTCACGGACACGGATATTAGTTTATATAAACATCGCTAGCGGAGGAATGGTGCTTCAATCCACAGAACAGGATCCGAAAGAATTGCATCCAAAAATAACTGCTGGAATTGCAGAATCCTATTCTGATATAATAGTTGGTATTAAAGCTGCTCACTATTGGGTAAATCAACCTTGGGATTCAGAGCATCCTCCCTGGGCATCAATTGATAAAGCTTTGGAAGCAGGTGATTTATGTAATAAGCCTATAATGGTTGACTTTTGGCCACGACCAGAAAGACCTTATACTGAACTTATATTAAAAAAATTAAGATCGGGTGACATCCATACTCATGTCTTCGGACGTCCATTTCCGATAGTAGATAAATCTGGCAAGGTTTACGATTATATGTTTGAGGCGAAGGAAAGAGGGGTTATATTTGATTTAGGACATGGTGCGGGAAGCTTTTGGTTCAGAAATGCTATTCCTGCGATAAAAGGCGGTTTTGTGCCTGATTCCATTAGCACTGATCTTCACATGGGAAATATAAACGGACCTGTAGTTAATATGATAAATGTCATGTCAAAATGCCTAAGTATAGGCATGCCTTTATATGAAGTCATAATGAGATCAACTGTAACGCCTGCAAAAGAAATTGGTCGTTCCGATCTGGGAACTTTGAGCGTAGGCAGTGAAGCAGA
>DTPJ01000759.1 GCA_011334435.1 Candidatus Poribacteria bacterium
AGATTAACATCTTTTCTTTAAGCCAAGATGTGCTGTGTAAATACACATTAGCAGAAGTATCATGAGTTATCAGTTTAAAATAAACATTTCACCAATATTTCCTGTAGTATATATTACAGGTTCCTTACGTTGCACACTTTACCAATAGACTCGTCATTAGAGTTTATCTGAGTGTATCAGAGATAAAATAATACTTTTATAATGAGAAAAACGTTAATAAGATTAAATTGTGCTCCCGCCTCGTGGATCCACCAGACTACGAAAGCTATGATTACATTGATGAGTGGAAAAATAGAGAAATACTGGATTTGGCTGAAAGACAACTCGTTTTGAAGCTCGCTGGAAAACCAAAAAAGACACTCGAGCTTGGAGGTGGATTTGGGAGAATCACCTCTGTCCTGGAGAGAATAAGCGATGAGACCTATATGGTTGACTTCTCAATCAGGAACCTAGAGGAAGCTAAAAAACGGCTGGTCAGAACACAATTGAGGAGATGTAATTTTTTTAACCTTCCTTTTGAAAGTGGCATATTTGACCTAATAGTAATGGTGAGGGTTATGCATCATATCAGCAATCCAAAATTAGTGTATGATGAGATACTCAGGGTGGGTATAAAAGGCGCATCAGTAATCATTTCAGTACCATATGCGCCTCTTTCAAAAATGCGTGAAATAAATGAGATAAGGGAAATTAAGAAAAAATTAGGAGCTCATAAAGTTTATTTTGGTCCTCCAGAGACTTATCTGGATAAGCGGATGAGGCTTGAGGGTATATTTGGAACAGGTCTTTTCGACAATAGAATTGGTAAAAAACTGCACAAATTAACTTTCCTGAGCTTTTTTGACGTAAGCACAGCAAGACTTTGGAAGTTAAAAAACAACCTATTTCTTAAATTTAGGCTGCCTTATTGAGACAAGTAAACCAAGTAAGAGATTTTCAATTAGCTTTTTCCGGTTATTACCTCCCAACAGGATGTAGGTAAGGAGATTTGGAAGAATGAATCCAAGTGAGTGAAATAGGGCTTTCCAAATAAAAAAGGAGCTTTCTAAATGTACTTCCCCCATATATGTGAACCAGTTTGAAATCTCCAGCTTTACACGTTTTGGGTCATTACGACCATGCACTGACCAGTACCCAAATTTTCCGGGTAAAGGCACGTCGTGATAAATTTTAGCGTATGACGTGGCAAGCACTCTAAACCCTGCCAGCTTTAACTTCAGGGTAAGATCGCCCGAACTGTTTATCTGCAGGTCAGAGCTAAAGCCATTTACCTGCATCAAGGCCTTTTTAGAAATCATGAATGAATTTGGAAGGGCATCTACATCGTACAACCTATTTTCGAGCCCAATGTTTCTTGTTTTGTTTCTCCCAATAAGTTCATGGCCCCACTTTCCCTTTTTGAATGGTGTTGCGTATACCCAAACTAATTCCGGTTCTAAAAAGTACATTGTTGATGGCATAACGGCGCCAACTTTGTCCTGAGAAGAAAAGACATCCATTACAGGCAGAAATGTATTGTCTCCAACAATGTTATCATCATCTATATAGAACAGAAAATCTGAAGTAGCTAACATTGCCCCTATATTCTTGGCCATTGAGATGAATATCCTGAATGAAATTTTCACATGAATAATTTTTATATTTTGGCATGGGCTTATCTCACCAATTGTGTCAGAGTCATCTATTATTATGATTTCCTTTATCTGATCGATCCTGTTTTCTTCAATACTTTTCAGAAGTGCAATGAGCTTTAAGTAACGATTATGAGTTGGTATGATGATGCTGAAGCTTTCAACCTTGTTATGTGTCATTTTCCCTCTTAAGCACGACTATAATATAATCTCCAAAGTTCTTTAAAAGAGGCATAGATGACACTAACTTATCGATTGCAAACAGCAAATGCTTCGTTGCGAGTCTTTTTGCTACTTTACTGAAGTTATATGGCGGAATAATTGTACAGAGGCCAATACGCTTAATTTCAGAGAAGCCTTTCATGTTGGAAAACGCAAATGGTCCCTTCGGGATGGTTGCAGTAGTAAATCTTGAAAGATCCGGCAAAACCATTCCAGCAATCTTCTGCTTTACATATTTGTATCTGCCTAAGATTAAGGATAAGAACATATCCATAAGTCCTAGTCGGTTCCAGTAAGCTCCAATAAATATTCCGCCTGCTTTCAGGTTTTCCTTTAACGTAATCTCAATCGTTTCAATCTCTTCGAGATCTAGATAACCGAACGTAGTGAAAATAATATCATACTTTTTGCCTGTTTTTACGAAGCCCGTTGATGTCTTCAAAGTTTCTAAATTGACTTGCTCGACTTTCTTAGATTTCTCTTTCGCCCGTAGGATCATTTCATTTGATATTTCGGCACAGGTCAGGTAAACATTAGATCTTATTGCTGATGCCTCGATTAAAGTACCACAACCTATTTCAAGAATGTTCATTCCTTCACGAACGGTTTGTGTCAATATATTCGAGGTTCTGGCTCTCATGTATACTGCAACAGGGTTGCTTTTAATAGAGCTCTCATAATTTTCTGATATCTCGTCGAATTCAGCTTCTAGTATCTCATATCTAGTTCTTCTGGCCCGGTCACTTCGCTTTAGATTGTAGGCAGTTCCAGAATGCATATTGTGAAATTCAAGATGACTGGTGCCATATTTATTTTTGAACGCAGGGAGTACGTCATCGATCCTCTCTTCATATATTGAGTAGATTATATCATTAACCGTTGCATAACCGCAGTTCTTGAGCTTCCTCTTCCATTCTCCTGTTACTATAATGTGAAATCCTTCACCTTCTTGGACATAATTAACTAAGTGAGTGGAAAAATATGGATCTGAAAGTTGGACTTTCAAATAAGACTCACGATTTTTTGAAGACATACAGTACCTCGTCCCCATAAGATGAAAAGATAGGGATCGACGACAAAACTGTTTCCAATAATGTTAGTAGGCGTCGCCAGATACTTGAAGGAACTTTTTCTGCTAAATAAGGTGGAAGAATTATCGCCAGGCTTTTCTTTTCAACTAATTTGAATTTTTCAAATATCTTTAAGATTTCATCTGGAGAGTAGTATTTTGACTTAATCTTGTTTCCAACTACCTCAACGTATGTTTCTTCCGAGATTCGATCCTTAACCTTTTCCTCTCTTCCTAATATGGAGTATAAGATAATTTCACCTAGACATTTTCTATTTCTGATTGAAAAGATCAATATACCCTCATTATTCAAAGTATCGTATATTGCCTCTGCAGCTTCTCTTATCCTGGGTTCAGTGTTAAATGCCCCATTGAAGGAGTAGATTAAGTCAAAGGTGTGACCAATCGACTTAATTTCGTAGGAAGGCCCTTTTACCGCGGTGAATTTGTCAAGGACTCCAGACTTGGTCATTTTGCTTATAGCAAAATCTATCATGCCACTGGAAATTTCAAGGCATGTAACTCGATTTCCAGTCTTAAGAATAAATCTCTTGGCTTCTTCCCCTGTTCCACATCCGATCTCTAAAATACTCTCTTTACTCTTCGAATATTTTAAAAGAGTTTGCATTTCTAAAGACCTGATATTGACATTTACAAAATTGGACAATATTTTTTTGTCATAGATGTTAGAGGCTTCTGAAAAGACCTTATCCAGGGTTTCATAGTATTCTTCCACTTTTAGGTAAGATAGATTAAGTCATAACTATTTTTCTCTTATTTAGCAATCTAAAAATGAAACCGAGTAACCACCTAATGGAAGCTATATTCTATTTCCTTCAACCTTTTTTTAGAATTTGTGTTTGTGTCCCGTTTCCGATCGCAGGAAGTCTCGACATATTAACCTGGTTTCATAATATTTAATGCTTAACCTTATTAGTGTTCCGCATTAAGCTCAATCTTGCAATAGAATTATAAACCTCGCGAAAATCAGTGCCAAGAATGGGCCGGTAGATCAGCGGTAGATCGCCTGCTTTGCAAGCAGGAGGCCTCGGGTTCAAGTCCCGACCGGTCCATTTATCATAAAATTTTACCTTTTGGGGTATTTAGGCAATATGTTAAAACTGTTATAGCGATTTCAACAGAATTATGTACGCTTATAAGCAATTATACACGTTACATAGTTACCAATAATGATTATATATAGGCCATTAATTGCTATAATATGGAAGAAACCACAATTCAAATCAAAAAGATTACAAGAGAAAAACTTAAGAAGA
>DTPJ01000161.1 GCA_011334435.1 Candidatus Poribacteria bacterium
GCATTGGCTCTATCTCAGAGACAACAGACGCATCGCCACCGCTTACGGTGAAAACTATATCGCCATATCCTGCTTGGGATTTTGTATCAACAGCAACGATAGGCACATCAACTTCGCTTAGATCAACGTCAATAGGTTGAATGACGCATAATCTTGTCCCTGCAAGACTATGATGCTTTTTAGTTGCAACAACTGTCCCAATTATCTTCGCAAATTCCATAATACACCTTCCACAACCGATTACAGATCACTGATTACTGATTACTGATCACTTTTGATACACAATTTTGCCATGCACTTCCAGAATATCAACAATCGCCATAATCACTGAATCAACAGGCTTTGATTTAGTAACTTCTGTTTGCCTTGCTGACCCACCATGAGCGACAAGGACAACTTCACCGACGCCAGCACCGACAGCATCAACAGCAACCGCATAGCGATCTTTTAGCTTTCCGTCAATGCCCATCTCTTGAACGACAAGCAGTTTCCCACCGCTAAGCTTTTCATCTTTTTGAGTGGCGACAACAGTGCCAACAACTATTCCCAAGTTCATATATCTTTCCTTTCAGCAGAGCCTTTATTAACGTGATCACATATTCTATTCAATCCTTTTTTAAGATCATCTTCGGAAGCAGCAAAACATATTCTAATATAGTCTTTGCCAGATTGCCCAAATGTGTCACCAGGAGAAACAGCGACCCTCTTTTCATACAATAATGACATAGCAAAGTCATAAGAATTCATACCCGATCGGGATATGTCAATTAACATATAGATCGTCCCCTGTGGAGAATAGACAAACATATTATTAGCTTTTAGTATTTCAACTGCAATATCCCTACGTTTTTTATATGATTCTATCATAGTTTTTAGGCAATTCTGAGGTCCTCTTAAAGCAGATTCTGCCGCTTTCTGTGAGACCGTGCAAGCACAAGAAACATAAGGCTCTTGTATATCTGCTATCAACTTTGATAATGATGGCGATGCTATGATATATCCTACTCTCCAACCTGTCATAGCATAGACCTTAGAGAAGCTAAATATACTTATGACTCTGCCTTCCGTATCGTATATCGCGGGGCTAACATGTTCTCCCTCAAATACCAACTGGTCGTAAGTCTCATCGGAGATCAAGTAAAGATCATATTCTCTGGCTACTTCATAGAATTCTTTTTGTATCTCTTTAGGAAATACCGCGCCTGTTGGATTAGAAGGACTGTTAAGCATTATAACTTTGGTTTTATCTGTTATCTGCTCTCTTAATGCAGACATATCTGGCAAAAATCCTTTATCTTTCAATAACGGATACCTTTTTTGAGTCCATCCATTGACCGCGATTATCATATCATAATCAGGCCAAGACAGATCAGGTATCAATATTTCATCGCCATCGTCCATCAATGCCATCAAAGAGGTTGCAATAGCACAAACTCCGCTTGCGGTAACTGTCACATTTTCAACAGAAGCAGGTATTCCGTTATATTTACGCACTTTGTCAACAATAGCTTCGCGCAAAGATAGCATTCCTGCGTTTGGTGTGTATTTTGTGAATCCACTTCTTGCAGCTATGCAAGCAGACTCAACTATATGCTCTGGCGTCTGAAAGTCTGGCTCGCCTACTTCCAAGTGGATAACGTCGTCCATTTCCATGGCAATGTGCATTATCTCTCTAATTCTTGACTTTGGCATTGCCATTGCATTTTTAGAATAAGGTTTCATTATAGTTTCAAGTCAGAAGGTTTTACACCTTTTTTGTGTGTTCCAAAGCCAAAATAAAGCGGGTTATATTCGCCAACAATATCAACATCGCTCTTTTCAGGAATAACATCTTCCATTCCCATACACCAATAACATCCGTTGACCAATAGCCTTCTCAATCCCTCGCTAAGAAGGTCAACTGATGCTCCCATAGTAGTGCAAAATACGCGTGATGTTTTCCCTAATTCACCTGTATAAGTTTTTATCCAAGCTAACGGCATCATAGGTTTATCAGTATTCGGTTCATCTTTTGGGTCCATGCCCTTTAAGACCTGACCGAAAACTAACACCTTTGGATCGCCTGTAATCGTCGTGACTGTATATACATCTGTTGGACCCCAAATATCCTCTACACCTTTTAATATTGGATGATCCTTAAATTCTTCATTTATAATGCCCCGAGTGCTTTCTCTGCCATGATGACCATGATGATTGACCCATGTTTCACCAAGGACTTGTCGTCCATATCCACCTTCAAATGTAGTGCTTCTGAAATCATATTTGGCATATTTGCTATCTTTATTTCTTGTATAGTTAAAGGAATGCGTTGCAGTCCTCAATCCCATAACAGGTTTGCCAGCATTTGTGTAGTCAATTATATATTTCATTTTATCATCTGGCAATTCACGAAATCGCAAAAACAGCACCATCATATCCGCAGTTTCAAGATTTTCAAGTCCTGGAATGTTTGTTTGATTTACGGGATCAATTTCGCCAGTTTCAGGATTAATGGCGAAAAGCACTGTGCATTTAAAACCATGCCTTACTGCTAAAATTTTCGCTAAACAAGGCAAGGCTTCTTCTGAACGATATTCTTCATCTCCGCTGACGAAAACGATATGCTTTCCCTTACCTAAACCTTCTTTGCCCTCGTAAACTACCCATTGTTCATTATTATTAGTCATTTTTATCTCCTATTTGCTTAATATCAGTATAATTTTTGTTGACTTTATAGATGAATATCTATAAAATATCTTTATCCATAAACATTTATTTATGCTATGTAACAATTGAGATTATAACAATTAAGATATAACTCGTCAAGAATTGATCTGTTAAAGTGAATGTAATTCAAATTTTAGGCAAATTTACTTAGGCAGATTTACTATTGAAGATAGTTTTGCAGAAATTGCCAAGAGATTATCAAAACTATTTCCGATCAATGCCCAAAGAAGTCATTAGAGAAACTGAGAGAGACGAGAATATATTATTCGGAATAATGTAGACAGAATGGATTATCCTAGCTATGAAAGAGAGGGATGTCACATAACCAGCAGTCCTACAGAGAGTACCTATCGTTATGTAGTAGGAGACGGGCTAAAGCGAAGTGGGATGCGATGGATAGAAGAGGGAGCGCAGTATATCACATCCTTACGTTTGAAATGGAAGAATAACGAATGTGAAGACTACTGGTTAAGTTATCGTTCTAGTTATTCGGAGTTGCCTAAAATTTGAATTGGATTGAAACACATTTTCAATTATCTTAAAAACCTTTGATCTTCCTATAAAACCATCTTTTAATAAGACTTTATTCCTTGTAAAAAATTTTATGTATAAAAATTAACATTCTGTTGCATTTTTTCTCACCAAAATATTTTCTACAAAAAAACATCTATTAATTCCTCTGTTGAAAAAATCAAGGCAAATTCTTACTAAAATAGACTTTCTGATTAAGTATAACCTACATCTCACTTTGGCATAAATTCTGCATATTAAATATAATTAATTCATTTGACCACTATTTTTAAGAATCTTTTCAATTAGACATATAGGGGGTATGCCTTCTGGTGAGACTATAATATGATCGAACCTAGATTAGAATCTTCTGAATTCAATATATTTGATGAAATATCTGGTAATTGTGAAATTTTCAAAAAGGTTTTCTCTTTAATACATAATGTTTCTTCTACTGATATTCCTGTTTTGATTGTCGGTGAGACAGGAACATTTAAGCAGGAATTTGCAAGGGAGATCCATAAACATAGCAAAAGGAAAAATGGGCGATTTCTCACTGTTAATTGTGCTAACCCTGATGTTAAATCATTAGAAATTGAACTTTTTGGCTATGAAAATAATAATCATTATACAATGCGTCAGATCGGAAAATTAGAGCAAGCAAACGGCGGTTCTATACTTCTTGACGAGATTGGAAAAGCCCCTAGTGCAATTCAGACAAGACTATTACAGGTGTTTCAAGAACACAAAATATATAGAGTTGATGGATATATAATTGTGCCAATTGATGTGCGTATTATTGCGACAACCAGTCATAACTTAGAAGCTGATGTGGATAAAGGCAAATTTCGCAAAGACCTTTTTTATAGAATATCTGTTTTTCCAATCATAATACCTCCGCTTAGAGAATGTTGCGAAGAGATAGATTTCCTTGCAAATGAGTTCCTTAAAATAATGTCAAAAAAAGCCAATAAAAA
>DTPJ01000650.1 GCA_011334435.1 Candidatus Poribacteria bacterium
GAGATCGCTATTCGTAGCCATTGCACCGATGTTCACCCATTCGCCAAGATAGGCATGACCGATAAACCCTGCATGATGTTTGTTAGTATAGCCTTGAATAATGGATTCTTCTAACTCTCCACCGACACGGCAAACAGGACCTAATGTGCATCCGCTTCTGATTAATCCGCCGTCAATGATCGTTGTCTTCTTTGACGTTCCTGCACTGTCCATTATGCAACAAGGACCATCAATAAGCGATGGGGGACGGACATCACAATATGCCCCTATATATATAGGACCGCCAGTGAGATCAAGCGTCACATTTGGATAAACTCTTGCACCTTCACCGACATAAAGCGGAAGTTTGCCATCTTTAACTAATTTCGTCGCTTCCTCTGCATTATAGACAACTATATTGCCATCAACCTTTGCCCTGATATATGCCCCACTCTCAATAACGCCTTTTGATTCCTCTGGCTTTGCATAAAGACCGAAATCCGCTTTGATAGCATCGCCATTTGTTAGGACAAGTTCCCAAAGATATTTGACAAGCTTTATTCCGCTTATCTCTTTCTTTGGCACATCTAAGGAGTTCAGCTTTCCAACAAAATCTTTTGGATCATCAGAGAAATCCCCTGAAATTTTCGCTATATTTTTCCCTTTCAGTCTAACGTATATTATTATCCCATCTTGAATCCCGATTTCTTCCTCGCCATCAATAGCTGGAAGTTCGGAGAAACTCGCTAATATTCTGCCATTTATAAACAAAGCGTTATCAAGTCCGCTTAGATCGTTCACCTTTGCGTTCACTTTTTGTTCAAAAACCTCTTTCAAATATTCCCTACATACAAAGCGAACATCCGCATCAGTATAAAATCTCTGAACGATATTCTCCCAAAGGCTTTTCATACCACACAAAAGGGCATAAGCAGGTCTTGTTAGAGCCAATGGGTTTAGACAATTAACTTGATCATCTTCAAAAATTACCACGTTTTTTCCGTGCATTTATAAACCTCCAAATTTTAAAAAATAAAAACACTATAACAAATTAGACATAATTATTTGCCTTTCTGTCTAATTTATTATATCAACTAAATGTGACTGCGTCAACAATTATTGACTGCTTTCCATTAATCATCGTCTTTGGTCGTATCAAAAATTGCCCAAACAGGACGATGATCAGAGACCGCTAAACTTGCCTTTTTGTCGTCATTAGCAAATTGAGTTTCATCAAACTTATCAATGCCTTTAAATCCCGTCCATTCTTTGACGTGATCCATCTGAAACCATATATTATCGTAAAGATTTGTATCAAAAATGACCGATTTTTGTGGCAAGTCAAAAAGGTTCTTCATAGATGGAATATTTCGCAATGCAGAAAAGGCTTCATCATCATTCGGTTCACGGTTGAAATCACCGACGAGTATTATATCTTTTTCAATAGGGTCAATATTTTTTATCCTTTCGTAGACTTCAGCTAATTTTTGTATCTCCTTTCTACGTTCGGATACTTTATCTCCCCAAATTATGTGGACAACGATGACAGTAAAATCAAAATTTCCAGAACGAAAAGTTGCGAAATATGGTTCCCTTATAAAATCATCATTTTTGTCAGGATAAATTTGTCCCTGATTAGTGACAGCAACTTTGTCTTGATCATAAAGAAAAGCATACCGTTCTTTTACACCACGACCTACTTCTCCACTGACTAAATAGTTATAATTCCTTCCCATTGTGGAGAGCATATTCTCCGTTCGCCTCAAGACGTTTTCATCTCTAACCTCAATTAAAGCAGTAAAATCATAATTTATCAGGTTTCTGCATATATAACCTAATTCAACATTATCTCGTTTATCACTGCTAAATATCCTTATATTCCATACTGCGAGTTTTAGTGTTTTTTGTTGGGTTTGTTCGTTAGTTTCTTGTTCAGGTTTGTAAAGATCAGGGGAGATAATTTTATAACGAGTATAATAAAAATAAAGCCCAGTAACCAATAGAATTAAGACAAAAATAATAATCAAAGCTTTTTTCATAGTTACTACTCCGTTTTAACAAGGGATAATTCGTGAACTTCCCATATTTCACCTTGCCATATACCGCCATCATTCTTTGTATAACCGACCCAGCTATCCAATAAATTCCAACGAAACTCATTGCCAATGGCATTTTTTTCTGCTTGGACAGCATTTTGAGGGAGAAGATATACAACTTGGCGACCATTTGAGAGAAAATTTTTTATTAACTCAATTTTTTTCTTCTGTAAATCTGCGTCTGTAAGCCCTTTATAGAATTCTCTGAGGCGATCATTTCGGATAGGTTGACGTTTCGGTTCAGTGTTTTCTGTGAATGAATTCGCCCCATAGGATTTGGTGAATATATTTAGGTCATAATGTCTGAAATGCTTTCTTGTCCCGATGTAACAAAAAGCAGGCCATCGTGAGAATATAACAGCGTCATCATTCAATATTTTAGCAGAGTTTTTGGCAAAAGTTGCTAAACTCCGTGAAGGATAACTTGAAACCGTTCCCTCAACAGCAGACTTTGTATCTGAATAGGTTATATACAATACTAAACCAGAGATAAGAGCATAACCGATTGCCTTTTTTACCCATGAAAAAGTCGCTTTATCCATAAGCGCACAAGCAGAACCAACAAATGCAGGAAAAGTGGCGATTAAAAATCTAAAATAGGACATGCCATTTGGCGCCCAATAATACGAAGTATATAAAAGAAAAAGCGGAATAACCCATAATGATACCATGAAAATCTCACTGACGGAATGAAAGATGAACATTCCAGCAAGCCCAATAGGAAACATCAAAAACAGACCTGTATAATTCAGACCATAAGCCAATATTTTGGCATTTTGGATTATATTTTTTAGCTTAAATGCTGTTTGCTCATTAGTCAGATCATATCCAGTGACAAAGGGCGAATCAAACACAGTCCAGTCATAAATAGCCATCAAAAGAGGAAAAATACAATAGCACGCTATAAGCACCGCGGTTGATTTTAATAATGGTTTTATTTTTCCCTTTGATCTGATATGTCCAATCCATCTGGCGATAATTGCGGATATGAGGACAGTTACAAATAGAAAAGAGGCATGCCTAATAGTCATTGCACCGCCGAGAAAAAGTCCTGCAAATATCCCAGAGTATCGCCCAATTTCTCGTTTCCATCGCCATAGAAAGAACATTCCCCATACCGCAAAGCAGAGATCGGAGGCATGCGTTAGCAGATAATTGCAATAGACAAGGATCATCGCATTTATCGCAAGATAAAAAACGCCAAATAATGCGGACACTCTTGACATCCACATTCTAAAAAGTAGAAATGATCCGATCAAAGCTAATCCGCCCATAATAGGGCTAACATAGAACATTGCAGTATCTCCGCCAAGTCTATATGCTATAGCCATAAGCATCGGATACCCAGGGGCGAATTTTGGCGCTATCTTTCCGTCTTTGTTTTCTACCCAAACATGCGATTGATACATAAACGGATCGTCATCTTTTACCGCGGGAGATTTAAATTCAGCAAATCTCTTTGCCAGAAGGAGATAACCATCGGGATCGACTTCTAAGTAGGCGGGGTTAAAATTAGTTACTTGTATATAAGAATATATGAAGAGAATGCCTACAAGAATTATAATTGTAGATAAATCTTCTTTTTTTATTTGTTTGATTTTCAATGATGGAATTCTTAGCATATTTGGAGTTTGTTATTATATCTGTTTGGCGGGAATGATGATCATCTTTATATCAGTGCCTTTCGGCGGAACAAGTTGGCTATTGACTATATAAACAGTGTCATCTGCACCTTCAGGAAGAGGGTTGTCTATGATTGAATCAGGATCGCGAAATGTTGTAATCAACGTTCCAGAAGCCTGAGACATAAATACACCGTTTTTAATCCTAGAGCCAGTGAAAACCCAGTCTATATGTGGCATAGACGACTGCTTAGGTCTATCGTAGATCAAATCTTCTGCCCGATGTCGCTTGACTTCTGTTCCACTATTCCATTCAATCCATATCTGAACTTTATCGCCTTTAGGAGTCAGGGGGTCACCTTGAAAGCGAACCCCTCCTCCAAATTCTAAACCCAATAAAATCAGGGCAGTTTGCAGATGTATCGGATCTACATCCATAACTAAAAGGCTTTCATGCACTTTACCGATCTTTGTGCATGCCAACA
>DTPJ01000560.1 GCA_011334435.1 Candidatus Poribacteria bacterium
ATTATCCAATAGTTATTTGGAAATATCAGCAAAGTAGCGATAATTATAGCTCGCCAAGTAATTTTACTTTTCATATTGCATATTGTATCTATGAATTAATTTAACCTTCAACCTTTAACTTTTAACTTTTAACTGACATTCGCTATTCTACTACTTAGATTTTGTAATGTCAAGCAAACAGAATAATACAGAAATACAGATTTTACGTTTGATCTTTACCTTATAACTATGATAATATAGATAATACAATTCCTTGAACTAACAAATCATAAATACAAGGAGGAACACAAACAATGAAGTTCATAATGTTCACAAAGCATCTTGAAGGACTGGATATTCCCGACATAATAAAGGCGCTCAAATCTGTTGGAGTAGAGGGGGCTGATCTGTGTGTTAGACCTGGCTATCCTGTAAATCCTGATAATGTTGATAAGGACTTGCCAAAAGTTGCCAAAAAATTTGCTGATGAGGGCTTATGTATCCCTTTGGTAACAACTCCCGGAGATTTTGTCAATGCAAATATCCCTTATGCAGAAAGGATGTATGCTGGTTGTGGTGAGGCAGGAGTTGCAAATATAAAACTCGGATATTGGCATTGGTCAGCAAGTAATGGCTATTGGAACACGGTTGATAAAATCAGAAAGGATTTAGAAGGTTTAGCTAAACTATCAGAAAAATATGGACCTAAGACTTGCATACACAACCATTCAGGTCATTCTATGGGACTAAATTCATGTTCAGTTATGAATCTTGTAAAGGGATTTGACCCAAAATATGTCGGTGTTTTCTCTGACACTGGACATCTTTCTATTGTCGGTGAACCTATAGATATGGCTTTGGATATTGTTAAAGAATATTTATCCGTAATAGCATTTAAAGACCTTATGCGTCGCCCAGGTGATAGTGGAGGACGAGTTGTTAGGATGGGAGAAGGATTTGTTGACTGGAAAACTACTTTGAAAACACTAAAAGCTATCGGATTTAACGGACCTATAAGTTTTCATAGCGAATATGGCGGATTTCCTGTTGAGTCGGTCATTGATCTTGCAAGGATCGACGTCAGGTTTATCAATGGATTACTAAAAGAGATATAAATCGCATATCAAGACTTGCTTAGCCGAAGTGTTATCTATGTCTATAAATTATACAAAAACTAGAAAATTAGAGTTGACTTTATGAAATAAAAGAGTTATAATATTACAAGACTTTGTAAGTCGCTTATAAGAGTCTTGATTATGTGGAATCCTAACCTAGAGAGGTGGGACATTGAAAAGGCTTGAAAATCAAATTGATACGAAAATTATTAAAGCGGCTAGAGCAAAGGGGTTCTTAACTTTTCAGGATATTGTGTCCGCATTTCCAGATAGAATTCCCTCGCCTCAGGAAATAGATCAAGTATTTGCTTTCCTTGAAAAATCTAATCTTGAGCTACGTCAGTCAAAAAAAGGCAAACCTATTATATCAGATAAAGATTCACTTAGAAAATTATTTGATTCAGAATTAGAAAAAGATTCAGACTCTGAACTAATAGATGAAAGCTCTCCTGCAGAAGATATACCCGATCTTTATACAGTATTAGATGATGAGGAAGTAGGTATTGATACAGAGGAAATAGACGATACAGAAATAGAAGAAATCCTGCCAGATGATAGCGATAGTGATTATGACGTTGATTCTTGCTCCGAAAGAGGCTCTAGTTTCGGAGATTCAGCTATGCAATACCTGCGAGAGATGGGCAAGGTTTCACTATTAACAAGGGAAGAGGAAGTTGATCTATCTAAGCAAATAGAGGACTCTCAGGAAATTATCAAAGAGACAATATTAGAAATACCTTTTGCAATAGCTGAAATTAGAAAGATATGTAGTAAAGCTCTTGAAAAAGCTCTGGGAAGATTGGCACATGAACATTATTCCGATGATGAGGTTTTATCAATTATTCGGCGATCAAGCAAATTATCCGCATTAGAGAAAACAATTGAATTTCTCAAACAAGCGGAATTAGATATGCGAAATTGCCAAGAAAATCTAAGGTATGAGATCGCCAAAGAACCCATTTTTATAAAGCCTTCCTCTTTGGATAACATTCAGCTAAAAAAGCAAGAAATATTAAAGGCTATTAACAAGATACGTATGTCCCAAGATGACATTTGGAAAGTGGTATGTGCTATTAAAACTCTTTTTAATGAGGCAAGATCCCTCAAAGAAAAGCTCAATGATGCAATCACTTTCAGTGAGTTTGATAAAATTTCTTGCAGTGTTACTGATAATGATGTCACTATGAAAGATCAAATCAGTAATTCATGTAATGATATTATTCAAAAGATTAATGCAATAGAAAATAAAGTCGGTATGCCAATAGAAAGACTCCGTGTCCTTGTGGAAAATATTGATAGAGAAGAAGAGCAAGCCCATCAAGCAAAAATGCGCATGGTAGAGGCAAATCTGAGATTAGTAGTCAATATTTCTAAACGATACATTGGTAGAGGCTTATCATTCTTAGACCTTGTTCAAGAAGGAAATATAGGCTTGATGAGGGCAGTTGATAAGTTTGACTACCGAAAAGGATATAAATTCAGCACTTATGCTACGTGGTGGATCCGACAAGCTGTAACAAGGGCTATAGCTGACCAAGGTAGGACAATACGTATTCCAGTCCATATGATAGAAGCTATTAATAAAGCTACCGCTGCTACTAAAAGGCTAATTCAAAGGACAGGCAGAGAACCGACTTTTGAGGAAATAGCCCAAGAAATGGGCATAACAGTTGAAAGAGTTCAACATATATTCCAAATTGCACAAAGACCTGTTTCTCTTGAAACACCTTTGAGTATTGAAGACGATAATATGCTTGGCGATCTTATTGAGGACAAAGATACCGAAGCCCCTGACGTCCAAACTGTCTCAAACATCATAAAGGAATATGTTAAGAATGCACTTAGCGTCTTATCTGACAGAGAAGCAGAGATTATCCGCCTTAGATTCGGCATTGATGGTAACGAACCTCAAACTCTTGAAGCGGTAGGCAAAAAATTCGGCATAACAAGAGAAAGAGTTAGACAAATAGAGGTCGTTGCTCTTAAAAAACTTGCACACCCTGGCAGAAGTAAGATTCTTAAAGATTTGCTTGAAATATACTAAGGTTAAAGGTTGATTAAAAAGTAACATGATTATAACCTTCAACCTTTAACCTTCAACTTTTAACCTTTAACCCTATTGTATTGTTATCTCAATCGTATTTGATTCTAATTTAAACGGTTTGCCCTTCGCATTAACCTCTATATATCTTTTAGATTTCCTCTTTTGTGATTGAAGCAACTCATCTTTTAGATTTTGTATTAATGCTGCTTTTTCTTGGGCAGTATAATTTGATTTAGAGTTAATGTCTCTGATCTGTCTTTCAAGGTCTTCCTTTTCTGTTGCCTCTCTGCCGACGTATTTATCGTGTAGATCAACCCAAGTGACAAGTTGGATCGTATAGGTATCAGGTGCATTGATCGGATAATAATCAAGCAGATTAGCGATATTCACTGTAAGCGTTCCATTGGGGTCAATAGTTATTGCATTTCTAACATCAACAGGTTTATCTGATGATCTATATGGTCTCGGACTTGATAGTGGGGGGACAGGTTTAGAGCAAGCTATAGCATTTCCAGATGCTGATTTTACAATAAGTTTGGTTGATAGCATTTTTTCAGATAGCATATCCTCAAGCGTATTAATTTCATCTGCACCTGCTTTGATATTTATCTTTAATGGAATAGGACCTGATAATGGAAATGATCTCTGTGTAACCTCTATTGTCGCACTGAGAGGAGGACCTTTTGGCACTTCCACAGGAGCGGATTCTGTTGTTGCCCCTGTTGTTGATGACGTTGTAGATGTGCCAAGAGCAGTTGTCCCAGTCTTGACGGTTACAGCTTGTGCTGTTGGGGTTGGACTTTCTTGGGCATATCCATATATTTCTATCTCTTTTATTTTTCCCGGTGCCCGTTTTAGCCTCGCTTGACTGCCACGCCCTCCCGGTGTAGTTGTATCGTCTGACGTTCTTGCTACTCGTATTCTGATTCTGTCGGTAACAGCTGATACGTTTAATGTGACCTTTTCCTCTTCGGTATTTTTTATCTCTTTTAACATTTTCCAATCGTTTTCTGTCTCTCCACCAGCATATACCGC
>DTPJ01000015.1 GCA_011334435.1 Candidatus Poribacteria bacterium
AACCAAGTGATCAATGCCCAAGTTTCCTTTGGGTCCCACGACCAATATGATCCCCATGCGGTATTAGCCCAGATTGATCCCGAAACTATACCAATTGTTAAAAATGGAAATCCTATGCTTATAGCCTTGTAGCCAATAATATCTAATTTATCTTTCTGCAAGATGTCTTCTGGACTATTGCTTCGCTTTAACATATAAACCACACCGACCAAGAATGAAATTGCAAAGCAAGCATAAGATATGAAGCAGGTTGATATATGGAACTCTAACCAATGACTTTGGAGTGCTGGCACAAGCAACGAAGGTCTCTGATAACTTGGTGGGAGAATAGATGCTATTGCGATAACAAGAAAAACCAAAGGTGCTATCAATGCCCCAAAAGGCTTGATTTTGAACTTAAATTGAAGTATTAAAAAGATTATGCCGATCAACCAAGACCAAAGAATCAGAGTTTCATAAATGGTGATGAATGGAAAATGTCCCACTTCGTATGTTCGCAAGATTAGTGCGACAGTTTGAATGATTAATCCTATGCCAAGTAAAATCGTAGCAACATTGCCCAAGATATTTTTTCTCAAAGCATTATAAACTATATAGAATACGGTAGAAAAAAAGTAAATAAATAGACTAATTGTAGAGAATATAACGATAAGGTTTTCCATAATTTACTCCGTTAATATTTGCCATAATACTTGACCAATGCAACTACTCTGCAATAATCCGCGAAGCTTACGCTATCAGGGACGGAATGATCAGAATGATATATGTATCCTCCGCCGATTTTAGCTTTGGTTATCTTTGTGCGGATCTCTTCCTCTATTTTGTCAGATTCAGGCATCAGCCTAACGTCAATTCCGCCTTCAAGGACAAGTTCTGATCCATATTTTTCTTTAAGCTCTATAACGTCCATTCCAGCCTTAGTTTCAAGCGGATTAAGACCATCAATGCCTGCATCAATTAGATCAGGGATCAATTCTAATACGTTTCCGCATGAATGAAGCATTACTTTCACTCCTCGCTGATGCGCCCAGTCGCATAGCCGTTTATGAGCAGGTTTCAAGACAGACCGATATGTATCCAGATCAAAAAATAAGCCATTACGATAGCCAAGATCATCAGGAAAACTGATACAGTCAAACGTATATCCTTCATTCCAAACCATTTCCAATAGGGCAAGATTTACTGAAAGGGCATGATTAAACATATCAGAACACCAATCAGGGTCTGTTACCATAGCCATAAGCATTCTCTCTGTGCCTACGTGCCAGCTTGCAAACACATCATATCCAAACCATGCACCTGCGGTTATCCAAAGCCCATTTTCACGCCATTTTGGGTAGTTATTTTTAAGATGATCCCAGTTTACTCTATCTTTTGTTGGCACCATTCGCGATTTTGCATCTTCCCAAGATTTTCTATCTTTTATCATAAAATCTATAAACTCTGGCACTGACGCAGAATATTTCCAGTTTTTCATAGTAGCGCCCCATGCAGTTGTCACGATTGTATAATCTTTTGCATCCTCAATTAATTTTGATGGATAACGGGGGCTATTATCTACGCCAATTCCAGCGACTTTGTCAAATTCAAAAAATGTTGCAAAATCTGTATTTGCAGGGAGTCCTTCTCTATGCCATCTCGCTATCGTCACTCCCCAAGGGCTATCTTGCATAGGTATTCTGTCTGGTTCTTTATGGTCATAAACGCATTTAAATCTCTCGTATGATGTCATTTCTTTTGCCATTATCTCTTATCCTCCTGTATAACAATTTTTTCTTAATGTCGTAACTCAATCTCCATCGCTATATTTTCGATGGTTTCATTTGCAACCAATGTGCGAGCATAAGCAATACATGCACGAATATCATCAATTTCCAAATCGGGATAATCATTAAGAATATCTTCTATTGTTACTCCTTGTTCCAATAAAGCTAATATATTTTCTACTTTAATCCTCATTCCCCTAATAATTGGCTTTCCCCCAAATATATTTGGATCTATAGTAATACGATTTAAAAGGTTATTTTTATCCATTTTACTCTCCAGTGTAAATTTCCATTAAATAATGACTCATAAAGATTTTAACCATCAAAGAATAGAAAGTGTTTTTGAGTTTGGTTTTTAACAGGTTAAAATACTTTATTCACTTGTTCCATCTTTGCTATTACTTCCACGCCGAATGGGCAACGTTCCTCACATGAACCGCATTGAACGCAATCAGAAGCATTTTTCTGCATAGCGTTATAAGCTGATCTGATCTCTGGTGTAATTCCGTTTTGTGCCATTTCAAAAAGACGTATAGTTTGTCCAATGTCTATCTCAGATGGACACGGGAGGCAATGATTGCAATAAACACATTCCCCTTCAACATATTGTTGGAAATATTTGATGACGTTTGAAAAATCCTTCTCTTCATCTGTCGCATTAAAATAGGATAGGGTTTCTTTTAGATGTTCTACTGTTTTACAACCAGGGACAATGCTTGAAACGCCTATTTGAGAAAGCACATAAGATATACATTGGATCGGCGTAATAACCGATGGTTTTTCCATTTCTCGTTTATCTGCGCCAAGTTGCCAATGTTCTAATGACATCACTTGATCTTTTTGAAGGAGCTTTCCTCCTGCGTAAGGCTTCATTGCGATCAAGCCGACATTGTGTTTGACGCAGGAATTTAGTAAATCTTTTCTTCCCTCAATAGCGTTATTTGCTAAATTGATAGGAAACATTAGAATATCAATATATCCACTTTCTACTGCTTGCTTAGCTGTTGAAACCGTATGTCCACTAAATCCAATAAATTTAGCTTTTCCCTCTTTTACATATTTCTGTGCGGTATCAAGAAATCCGCCATTCATAACAAGGTCATAGTCTTCTTGCCCATCGCTATTGTGAAGATAGATCACATCAACATAATCAGTATTATAACGTCTTAAAAAGTCCTCAAAGAATTCTATGGCTAAATTTAGGTCTCTGGTTCTTTCGTATTGACCATTTTGATCTGTTGATCCGAGGTGTGCTGCAAGCATTGCCTTATCTCTATGATCTTTGAAGGCATAGCCCATATTATCGCGGAATTCTGGTTGTGCAAAGAAAAGGTCAAAATAGTTTATCCCATGATCTAACGCAGAGTGTATGACAGATACGACGTGATCACGTGGAAGGTTTATCAAATATTCAGTGCCAAGACTTATAGCACTGATATTAACATCAGTTTTTCCTAATTTCCTATATTGCATTGATTGAAATCCTTCTTTTATAGGTTAATTCATTTGACCAACATAAAACAAATCACCTTGACAATACCATTTTTCCTATCTTCTCAAAACCGCTGGTTTTAAAGAGATAAAAATATATCCCAGAGGGTCTCATACTTGCATTCCAAGATACTAAGTGTGTCCCTCTTTTCTGCCAACCGCTTACTAATACATCAATTCGGTCTCCGCTGGAATTATATATTTCAACTGTGACATAGGCATCGTTTAGAAGAGTATATTCAATATTAGTGCTACCGTTAAACGGATTTGGGAAATTTTGTCCGATAATGTTGACAGATGGTTTCTCGTCTTTGCTTGTATTAGTCCTTGTTTTGCCATAAGATTCAACCGCATTTGCAGGTCCATAATTGTATGGTTCGTTTACGAGGTGATATTGTGGTTCATTTTGTCCGCCATAGTTTCTTCGTAAATATGGAGTCTCCAAACTGAAACGTTCAAGGCTATTTAGAGGTGTAAGTTTTGGCGTCCCGTTTTCCCAGATATATATAGGTATTGCTGATGGGTTAAAAGTCCTGACTAAACCGCGTTCTTTGGCAATGTGGAATAGCCCAAAATTTCCCGGTTCGTGTCCGCCTAACCAATGTCCGATTATATCAACAAGGAAAGGGTTTTTTCCAAAAATTATGACATTTGTCATAAAATCCTGAGCTGTTCCGCCGGGACCAGGTCCATTGAAAAATGCGTTTCCGTTCCTGCCATAAATGCCTTCAATTATGGAAAGCCCTACATCGGATATTTCCGCATTATCACAAGCTTTTTGCGCCCAAACCTCCATCCAATATCCATCGTTTGGTCTTTCCCATCTTGGTATGCCTTCGGATAGATGCTTGGAGTATAGCTCTTGAGTCCGTTTATCAAAGTCAGGTTGAAAATTATCAACTACATTTTGGGGA
>DTPJ01000086.1 GCA_011334435.1 Candidatus Poribacteria bacterium
CGACAAAGCGTTAGAATGCTATACAACAATACCAGAAGATGAGGCTACACCATCTTTACATGACAACATAGCATATATCTATATTATGAAGGGCATGTATGCTCCTGCAATTGAGGAGTTAGAGATCGCACTTAAATATGACCCTTATGACGAAATAGCTAATAGGAATCTCATCAGTATAGAATCAAAACTGAAACGTGAACTTTTACGAAGTTCAGGATTGCAGGAGGTTAAAAACAATCTCGCAAGAGTTAGATTAAGTATTTCTATGTCTTATGCAAATCGTGGTGACTTAATTAAAGCTAAGCAGACTCTTAAATCTGCAATTGATCTCAAACCAGATGATGATGAATTATTGCATTTGCTTAATGATGGTTGCGAAAAATTGTCGGAAAAATTCGCAAAGAAAGGCGATAAAAGGGAAGCAGGGACAATTTTAGGTTGGCAAAGAGATTTGGCAAAATTAGAAAGGACTAAATAACGGATATTCCCCCTTCCCTTGATGGCAAAAGTTTGCTATCATTATGTCGTGGCGATAACAATTGGCAAGAGAAGTTAATTTTAGAGCTTGATGGTAGAGAAGAGGGATTTGTGCAAGATGGAAAGCTATTAGTTGGCAGACCGCAAAGCCCTACTCTCAAACATGTTGGCAAAGGAATATAAAAATTAATAAAACAAATTTGTTTTTAAAAGGAAAGGGAACAAATGTTCAAAGTATATCAAAGCGAAGATTGGAAAGATTACAGAATGTCATTTAACGATCCGCATAAGGTTCTTGAGCCTTTGGAGAAGGAGATAAAAATCGTCGGTGAGGCTTTAGAGGTTCTTAAAGAGGTTGGAATTATTCCGCATACAAATTATGATAACGAGAAATTGCTTGCACACAGAAAAGCAGTTGCAGAGCTTTTTGAGATACCTTGGACAGCGATCACACATCGCATGCAGAGGCTTATATACGCTATAAATGCTATAAAACAGCCTGCGAATATGATCGCTGCGGGAGTTTTTTGTGGCAATACGTTTATATCAAATGCAGGTGCAGGAGTAGGTCCAGGAGCTGTTTATACCGCTAAAAATCTTATCGGCGTTGAAATAAAACCACACGAAGCAGAAAGGGCGGAACGTAATGTCAGAAAGATTGATCCGACAGGCGTTGCCCGTGTCATTGCAGAAGACGCTGTTGATACTGTCAAAAATTTTGATGATGAGATAAATCTGCTTTATCTTGATGCAGATGGCGATAGGGCAAGAGGCAAAGGCATATATCTTGATATACTTCAAAACGCCTATGACAAAATGCCAAAAGGAAGTGTTGTCCTTGCACATAACAGCGTCAATAGTGGAGACAGACTAAATGCTTACCTAAACTTTGTTCGCGATCCAAAGAATATGAGTGCAAGCGTCAATGTCATATTTGACCCTGAAGGGCTTGAAGTTTCGGTAAAATAAAGACCGATTATGAATATAAAGGTTAGCTTCTATTAATT
Source organism: Candidatus Poribacteria bacterium (assembly GCA_011334435.1). Lineage (GTDB taxonomy): Bacteria > Poribacteria > DTPJ01 > DTPJ01 > DTPJ01 > DTPJ01. The sequence goes on from DTPJ01000086.1 coordinate 1,488, forward strand.
GCTATCTAATACTTTCTCTTAATCCAATTATGTGATTTTGAATAAAAATAAGATTCTTCGCTTCGATCAGAATGACAAAATTAAATTGGCATAATAATTTGTCATGCTAAATAATAATTTGTCATGCTGAACGAAGTGAAGCATCTTAACAGATTCTCCGCTTAAAATAATATTATCAATTTGGAACGATATTGTTAATGATATATTCAAATTGGAAAATGATATAAAAATCAGAAGGAGTAAAAATGCCAAGACAATTAAGGATGATTTGGGCTGGAAACGAACGTCTCAAGATTGAATTGCCAGAGGGATATTCCGTCAGATCATTTCGCAAAGGCGATGAAGAAAAATATGCACAGTTGTTAAACAATAAAGATCTCGGATATTGGACTGTTGATAGATTGGATTCTATACTAAGCAATCCTTTATCGCCCGATGGGGTATTCTTTGTCACTTATGGCGATGATCTCGTCGCTACCGCATGCGCCCAAGATCGCATTGTCAATGAAAATAGGCATATAGGCGAAGTTGGATGGGTTGCAGGCGAGCCAGCACATAGCGGAAAAGGCGTTGGAATGGCTGTTTGTTCCGCTGTCATCAACTTTCTACTTGATCGTGGATATGACGAAATCTATCTTTTAACGGATCATTGGCGTTATCCTGCCCTTAAAACCTATCTAAAACTTGGCTTTGAACCGAGACTTGATGGTGCAGATGATAGATACCTTTGGAAGAAAATTTATGAGAAATTTGGATACAAATTCCCAGACGAGACAAAGAAAACCAAATATATAAAGCATCCGAATGGCGAGGAAATTGCTTGGCGGACACTAAATAAAGAAAGGGTTGAAGAACCATGTATCCTTTCTGCGTGGTGTATGAAACGTTCATTTTTCCAATCGCTAAGTCATCGGGATAATATTTATACCGAAGATGCCCCTAACATCGTCATAGAGGCATTTATAAGGGCAGGAGCTAATTTATGCCCTCAATTTATCATGCCTTCGCCTGATGTTGAACATATCGCTTATGATCCGTTTTACGCAGCGGAAATGGCAAAATCAACACCCTCTCAAAAAAATAGCCCTTCTTCTCAGCCAAAATCTCCATCAAGTCCCGAAGATGTTAGGGATATTGTAGATGCGATGCCTGATCCTGATAAATTGGAACAAAATTATAATATAGAAGCTGTCGCTGAAAGCTATGCAAAGGGAATAATGAACCTTATAGATATGGCAAAACATGAGATGTTATTCATATCTGGATTTGGTATGCCAAGTTTTATGGGTGGATATGGTTGGGGATACAATAACTATCTGTCTGCGTTAAAGCTATACCCAGAAGTTATGGAGAAGTACTTCGCTTATGGTGGTGAAAGCGGTCGGCTTTATAATTTGGCAATTGCACATGCTATAAAAAAATATAACCTTGCCCCTTATGTCTATGGCGGTGACGATATTTGTTACAATGAAGGTCCTTTATGCTCAATGGATATGCTTGATAAGCTTTATTTTCCGCATTTGGCAAGGGCTGTTCAACCGTTACATGATGCAGGTATTGGAATAGTTTGGCATTCTGACGGCAATATCTTGCCAATAATTGATCGGTTGATTAACTTAGTTGGCGTTTCTGGATTTCAGGGCTTTCAAGAAGAAACAGGATGCACTCTTGAAAGAGTTGCAGAATATCGGACACGTAAAGGCGAAAAACTGATCTTATGGGGAAGTATATCAGTTACAACTACGCTTCCTTTCGGCACTGTTGACGATGTAAAGAGAGATGTTGAGCGGTGTTTTAAAGTTGCAGCACCCGGCGGTGGATTTGGATTGGCATCAACAAGTTCAATTTTACCAGAGACACCTCTTGAAAATATTATCACTATGTTTGAGCATGGGCAAAATTTCGGCAGAGAATTTCTCAGACACATTTTCTAACGCGACATTTCTCTGCGACGATGATACACATAATCTTTTTAACTGCCTCGTTTACTTCGTCATTTATGACTTTATAATCAAATTCATCAGCCTTATTCAATTCATGGATAGCAGAATCTAAGCGAGTTTTTAGCGACGATTCGTTTTCAGTCCCTCTTCCCCTGAGTTGCATTTCAAGGGCTTTTTCTGACTTAGGCAGTATAAATATAAATACGCCTTGTGGGTGTGTCTTTTTTAGCTTCAATGCACCTTGGACATCTATCCCAACAACCACGTCACTTGCTGAATCATCAAGGTCTTTTTTCAATCTTCCATAGTATTTGCCATAAACCTCTGACCATTCTGCAAACTCGTCTTTTGCGATTTTATCTTTGAACTCTTCTTCACTGATGAAATGATAATCAATCCCATGTTTCTCATTATGGCGAGGCTGACGAGTGGTCAAGGATACTGAATATTTGAAATTAGGATTTAAACGCAATAGCGACTTTATTATCGTTGTCTTACCAACACCTGACGGACCTGTTATAACTATTAGCATTTGTTAATAAACCTTGAAAATCACTCAATATTTTGAACTTGCTCTCTAATTTTTTCTATCTCAAATTTAAGTTGAATGCAATCTGACGAAATTTGGAAATCATCAGCTTTTGATGAAAGCGTATTTACTTCTCGGTTGATCTCCTGCAATATAAAATCTAATTGTCTGCCTATTTGATCATCAGAATTTTGCAA
>DTPJ01000064.1 GCA_011334435.1 Candidatus Poribacteria bacterium
GCTTTATCATAAGTCCTTGCGTCAACAGAAACTGTTGAATATATTTCATTTACGCTTATTATCTTGCCTAATGTAATTCCTGCTGCACTTGCCATGCTTTCAGCTTTTTTGCGTGCATCTTGAATCGCTAATGTTCTGGCTTCGCTTCTTGCGGACTCTGGGTCTGCAAGCGTGAAACTGACACCATAAATGTTATTTGCCCCTGCATTAATTGCAGATTGTAAACACTTTCCAATCTTAGTTAAATCGCGAAAAGTCACTGAAAGCATATTATCAACCTGAAACCCAATTATTTCGTTTGGTCTTTGATAATCCCTTTGTGGATATATGTTGAATGAAGACGTCTGTATGTCCTTTTCTGCTACGCCTAATTGTTTAAGTGCAGAGATTATCGCATCGGTCTTTCTGTTATTTTCATCTATAGCTGGATCAACCTCTTTGGCGATTGTCTGAACTCCGATCTGAGTCTTAGCAATATCTGGTGCTTTATTAATAGTGGAAGAACCCATAACACGAAGTTGATTTTGAATCTCAGGGCTTATTGTTATATTATCTGTCTCTTCACATGCGTAAAAAATGACAGGGAGTAACGCAAATATGACCAATAAAAAGTTTTTGAATTTTTTCATAATAATCTCCTTTTCGTTATTAAACAAATAGTTATAGGTTTTTTTATATTCAAAGCCGATTATAATATTAGCAATAATTATGCCTACTCAATCTTTTAAAAGTCTCTCCCTAATTTTTATCCATTTGAAATGTCTATTTATAAGACTTCTCCCTGATTGAATACTAAAAACTCAAAGCTAAAAACTGATCAGGCAGAGAAAGTTATATTTTTATAAAAAACTGATAATATATATCAGAAATCTGACGAGAAAATCTCAGATTGAGAGATATTCATCACTATTCCAATTACTTTTATCTTTCTTGACAACCTTATTCACAATATATAAACTAATAAATGAAAAACTAATTACTGTTTATCATTAATGGCATAAATGTTGCAAAATTACAAAAGATGAATTACAAAGGCAAAATCGGAAATAAATTAATAATAACATTTGTCCTGTTTGTGACGATATTCGTTGGGTCAACGGGCTGGTTTCTTTATAGATCGGCAAAAGATAGCCTTGATAATGAGCTTGGCGGAAAACTGATCGCTATTGCTCAAGCTGTGGTAACTCAGATAGATAGTATCTCTATCACTTATTTATCGCCCGGTGACGAAGGAACAAAGAACTATGAGAATTTAAAGGAAAAAATTAAGAAAGTCAAGCAGGCAACTAATGTTAAACGTATATACATATTTGATAGAAATAACAAAAGCCTTGTTGATACAGATGAAAATATTCCTATAGGCACAGAATATATCAAGCTAAGATTTAACAAGTCAGAGCTTGAAAATCTTTGGAATGGAAACTGTGTCCATACTATTCTTTTCAAAGGCGAAGATGGTGAGTATTATAAATCAGGTTATGCGCCGATAAAGGATAATAATTCAGTAGTTGCAGCGGTTGGAGTTGATACAAGTGCAACAATAATGTCTGCGATCAGAGCTTTTGGGCGAAACGTTGTTATATTTGCAATTGTCAGTATTTTAATTACAATTGCTATCGGATTTCTGTTCGCAAAAACTATAACAAATCCTATTGATAAACTGGTGAAATCAGCTGAAGAGATAAGCAAGGGCAATTTTAATAACGAAATAAATATAAAATCAAACGATGAGCTTGGCTATCTTGGGTATTCAATGGACAATATGCGAAAAGCCATAATACAGAGGGATAACAGACTGAAAATGATGTTAGCTGGCATTGCACATGAGATAAGAAATCCTCTTGGAGGGATAGAAATATTTGCTGGTTTACTCTCAGAAGACCTTCAAGGAACGTCAAAAGAATATGTAGATAAAATAATAAAGGAAGTCAGAAACTTAAATGATATTGTTACACAATTCCTTGAATATGCCAAACCAACTGAACCGATCAAAGAAGATGTTGAGTTATTATCAATAATAGATGAGATTTGCTTTATTTTAGCCCCTGAACTGCAAAAGAGAAATGTCAAGTTCATATCAGAGATAACCGATGGCAAAATCAAAGTCTTTGTTGATCCTAAGCAGATAAAAAGCGTATTTATGAATATAATCAAAAACTCTATCCAAGCGATGTCCGATGGCGGAGAGATAAAGTTAAAAAGCGATAAAACCGATAATCTGATCGTCATAACGGTTTCCGATAATGGACTTGGTATCGCATCAGAAAACTTGGGAAAGATATTTGATCCCTTTTTTACCACAAAAGAAAAAGGGGCAGGGCTTGGGTTAGCAATAGTAAAAAAACTCGTTGAGGATAATAACGGGAAAATAGAAGTCCAAAGCAAAGTAGGCGAAGGAACTACTTTCACAATTTATCTTCCGGAGGCATAGATGAGCAAAATCCTTTTAATAGAAGATGACGAAACTATGAGGGACGGCATGTCACAGGTCTTAAAACGAGCAGGACATGACGTCGTTTGTGTATCAAATGGCTTTGATGGTATAAAATCACTTAGTAAAGAAAAATTTGATCTCGTCATCACGGATTTTAAGATGGAAGGTATGGACGGAATGGAGGTTTTAGAGAAAGTAAAATCCATTGATGAGAATATAGAAGTTCTGATGATAACAGCTTATGGGACGATAGATATGGCTGTTGAGGCAATGAGAAAGGGCGCCTTTGATTATGTCACAAAGCCATTTAGTCCAAAAGAGTTTATCATAAGAGTTGAGAAAGCTATAAAGTTCGGAGACGCAAAAAAAACTGAGGCAAGGCTTGACGAAGAAAACAAATATCTGCGTCATGAGTTAGACATACAATATAATTTCGGCGAGATCGTCGGCGCTTCGGAAAAAATGAAGGCAGTTTTTGAGATGGTAGAAAAGATCGCCAAAAGCGATTCTGCGGTTATGATATATGGTGAAAGCGGGACAGGAAAGGAAATGGTCGCCAGAGCTATACATTTCCATAGCAATCGTAAGGATAATTCATTCGTCAAAGTAAACTGCGGAGCATTGGCAGAAGGCGTATTAGAAAGCGAACTATTCGGTCACGAGAAAGGTTCTTTTACTGGTGCAATAAGACGAAAACTTGGTAGATTTGAATTAGCAGACAAGGGGACAATTTTTCTTGATGAGATCGGCGATATTCCCACAGGAACACAGATCAAACTTCTGAGAGTCTTGCAGGAAAAGGAATTTGAAAGAGTTGGCGGAGAAGAAACTATCTCCGTTGATGTCCGCGTGATCGCTGCGACGAATAAAGACCTTAGAATTATGGTTGAGGAGGGCAAATTCAGAGAAGATTTATTCTATAGATTACAGGTGATCCCTATTGAACTTCCGCCTTTAAGGGAACGAAAAGAAGATATTCCGATGTTAATTGAACATTTTTTAGAAAAAAAATCGCGTCAACTCAATAAAAAACCGCCCCGTGTGAATGAAATGGCTTTAAAAGAGTTGACAAATTATTATTGGCCCGGAAATGTGCGTGAATTAGAAAACCTTATGGAAAGGGCAGTTGTCCTATGTGAAGGCGAGGAAATTGGGCTAAAAGACCTGTCTATGTTGCTCGGCAACACTAATAAATCATCACTTAACCTTTCCAGGGAAGACCTTTCGCTTGATGAAGCGTTAGAAGACCTTGAAAGACAGCTTATTGAAAGAGCTTTAGAAAAGGCGAAAGGGGTAAAAACAGAAGCTGCTAGAATATTAGGCTTGAAAACAAGCGCTTTATATTATAAACTAGAAAAGTATGGAATGATATAAGAAGGCGTTAACTATGAAAAAAACTATAAATATTTTTATTTTCTTGCTTATTGCATCATTTGCAATTTCCGTAACAGCAGAAGAAAAGATAAACTTATTAAAAAATCAAATAACTTCATTAGAAACACAGAAAACGAAGTTAGAATCTGATAGACAAGCACTTGTAATCCAAGGCGAGGAATTATCGTATAAAATAGAAGAGCTAAAATCGCAATCAGATAAAGGCATAGGAATTATCGGCAGATATAAGTTATCTCAGAATCTAAAAAAGGCACATAGTTTATCTGAAAAAATAGAGCTTTTGGATCGCGATATAACCAATCTAAACAACCAAATAAGAGA
>DTPJ01000324.1 GCA_011334435.1 Candidatus Poribacteria bacterium
TCAGAATGACAAAAATGAATTGGCATTTGTATTATATACCGCTATCTGTCATGCTGAACTATCTGTCATGCTGAACGAAGTGAAGCATCTCTTCAACAGATTCTTCGCTCCGCTCAGAATGACAAAAATGAATTGGCATTTGTATTATATACCGCTATCTGTCATGCTGAACTATCTGTCATGCTGAACGAAGTGAAGCATCTCAATAGATTCTTCGCTGACGCTCAGAATGACAAAAATTGTATAATATTATCATTCTTTAATATCGGACAAAATCAAGAATAACCTTAGTCTATAATTTAAGGATGCTGAAGCGATATGCTCCAGCAATATCTTGTAATTATATTAACGGCAATTTAACAGGTTGTTTTGTCTCATAGCATTGCAATGCAGCGAAGGCTATCTCATGTGTCAAAATCGCATCTTCAAGATTACAATGGGACTCTTTGTCGTTTAATATACACTCAACGAAATGATCTATCTCACCTTGGAATGGATGATGTGTCACATCAGCGGTATCAGGTAAAATCGTCGGAATTTCTACCCAGCCAGTCTGCCCCGGAAATTTATGCGACCAGACGCGGTTATTCTTTATTGTGCCTCTATCTCCGAATATTTCTATCGGAAATGTATATGGCATAATAGAGTCAAAATTGACCGAAACTTTCCCTAAAACGCCGTTATCAAATTTGATTAGAGCGATCTCAAAACCGTCATATTCAAGCTTTGGAGCATTAGTTCGCCAAACTTTTGTATAATAATTATACTCTGTATCACAACCTTTTCTCCATCCACCAGAATAAGCGAATACCTCTATCGGTTTAGCCGATTCGTATTCTCCCTTGCTGGCAAACCATCTGGTCGCATCAATTGCATGGCATCCGCCGACCAAAAATGCACTTACGCCAGTATCTTTTCTCCTCGCATATTCAAATCCTGACCACCAACTGGCTATATTGCTTTGATAATCTGTTTCAACAAAATATAGATCGCCCAAAGCGTTATCTGCAAGCATTCGTTTGATCGTCAAAAATAGTGGATTCCATCGGAGAACGAAACCAACAACGGTTTTTACTTTTGCCTTGCGAACAGCATCTCGCATAGCTTTTATTTCTTCAAGGCTATTAGCGATAGGTTTTTCTATAACGATATGTTTTCCTGCTTCTGCTGCGGCAATTGTATTTTCCGCATGAAAATGTTGAGGTGTGCATATAGAAACTATATCTATGCCCTCATGTTTAAGTGCTTTCTCGTAATCAGTATAAAACTCAACATCAGTTAACCCAGCTTCCTCTGCCCTAAGTTTACAGCTTTCAAGCCTTCTACTGCTTATTGCGACAACTTTGGTGTTTGGGTTAGTCTGAAATGCTTTGATATGCTGAGTAGAAACCCAGCCTGCCCCGTGAACCAAAACTCCTAACTTCTTTTCAGCCATTTTGCCCTCCCTTTGGTTAGTGATCAGTAATCAGTGATCAGTTTTAGATGAATAAAGTTACATTAGAACGATCGGCATCTTCCAAGAAAGCAGCAACTCCGCCTTCCTCAATGCCATCAATTAGCTCTTCCTTTTTCAGTCCCATAATGTTCATAGTCATTGTGCAAGCGATTAATCTAATCCCCTGTTGACGTGCCATTTGAATAAGTTCGTCAAGTGAATGGACGTTTTTCTGCTTCATAACTTGCTTCATCATCCACGTTCCCATTCCGCCCATGTTTAATTTGGATAATTTCAGCTTTGATACGCCTTTTGGCATCATCCAACCGAACATACGTTCAACGAAACTTTTTGAAACAGAGACTTTTTGTGATTTTCGTAAAACATTTAGTCCCCAAAAAGTAAAGAACAAATTGACCTTATATCCCATAGACGCAGAGCCATTAGCGATTATAAACGCTGACATCACTCTATCCATATCATTGCTGAAGACTACAATTGTTTTCTCTTTTGGCATGACAATTTGTGTAGACGTTTGTTGAGCAACAACCTTTTCTTCTGAGCCTTTTTTACGAATTCGCCCTATGATCTTTCCTTCTCTGACTTCAATTGACAATACCTCGTTTCCTGTTGTCCGACACCATGCAGGCAGATCAATTGCAAAGCCTGTATCATTCGCAGAGACCTCTAAAATGCTTCCCGGCTTTAATTGATCCATCTTTTGTTTAACTCTTAGTATAGGTCCTGGACATTGCAGACCGCAAGCGTCAAGATATTCAACCTCTGTGCTTATTTCTTGGGCAATTGACAGCTTTTCTACTGGCTTTTGTGCGATATTTATTGGCTCAGATGCCCCTCCTTTGACGTTTTTGAACATTGAGTATCCTCCATTCATATTTACTGCGTCAAAACCATGTTGTATAAGCATACGAGTTGCAATATAGCTTTCAAGACCGACATTGCAATATACATAAATCCGCTTGTCTTTTGGCAATTCATTAAGCCTATCTCGTAACTCGTTTATAGGGATATTTATTGCATTAGGAATCATTCCGATAGCTGTCACATCAGGTTCGCGGACATCAAGAAATATACCATCTGTTAGTTCTGCTATATTATCCCAATAGCTTGCAGGCATATCACCATTAAGTATGTTCCCTGCGACGTATCCTGCTATATTAACCGCTTCTTTGGCTGATCCATACTGCGGGACATATCCAAGTTCAAGATCAGTGAGATCATCAACGGTCATACCTGCGGATATAGCTGTTGCAAAAGTATCTATTCTTTTATCAACGCCTTCTGTGCCTGCGATCTGCGCCCCTAATATACGTCCATTATCAGGAGAAAAAAGCAATTTTATTATCATCTGTGCAGAATCAGGATAATAATTGACATGAGAGAAAGGCTGTGCATAGGACTTTTGATAGCTTATACCTAATCTTTTCAGTGTTTTTTCATTTGCCCCTACTGATCCGACTGTCGTTTCAAATACTTTTACAAGGCTTGTCCCAAGAGTGCCTTTGTATTTTTCATTTTTTCCGCAGATATTGTCAACTGCAATTCTCGCCTGACGTGCTGCTAATCCTGCTAATGGCACTAAAACGGATTCACCTGTGACCAAGTGTTTAGTCTCCACTCCATCACCGATCGCATATATATCGGGATTAGATGTCTGCATATATTCATTGACCTTAATGCCTTTATCTATTTCTAAATTGGCAGATTTTGCCAGATCAAGATTTGGGCGAACACCCATGCATAACATCACCATATCGCAGGTTATCTCTTTTCCACTCTTAACTTTAACGACTAAGTGTCCATCTCTGCTTTCAAATCCGTCAACAGGATCGGACAAGGCAAGCTCAACACCATGTAAGGCAAGCGTTCTGTGTATCGGTTCTGCCATTTCTCTATCAAGCGTAGGCATGACTTGATCTAACATCTCAACGATTGTGACATCTATACCTAAATGGACGAAATTTTCAGCTAATTCAAGACCGATAAATCCTCCACCGATGATGACAGCTTTTTTAGGCTTTCGCTCATTGATAAATTGATTGATATTGTCTGCATCTGTAAGATTTCGGAGAGTAAAAATACCAGTTAGATCAATTCCGTGCAGTTGAGGTTTAATTGGGTCTGCACCTGTTGAAAGTATGATCTTATCGTAATTTTCCTGATATTCCTTGCCAGTGTTTAAGTCCATAAATTCTATTTGTTTATTGTCAACTGATATGTTATAAACTAATGAACGAACGCGGACATCTACATTATATAATTGCTTGAATTTTTGAGGGTTAGAAATCAATAAGTCTGACCTATTGCAAATAACTTTACCGATATAATATGGTAGTCCACAATGACCATAAGAGATATGCTCGCCACGTTCAAACATTATAATTTCTGCATTTTCATCCAATCTGCGCATTCGTGAAGCGGACGCTGGACCCCCTGCTCCCCCGCCGATAATTAATAATTTCATTGACCTACTCCTTAATGATTAAATAAAGTTAGAAAAAACATATAAGTCCTTTTTAATATTATTCTGCGAAAGCATAGAATTAACAGAATTCAGTTATTTTTAACTTATATCATAACACAAAAATAAATTTTTTTAAGCTGTTAATTACGTTGGAAGGACTTTATATCCCTTTCCAGTGAATAGCCCTATTACAAACCATATTCCGCCCATTGTATATTCACCAAAGATCA
>DTPJ01000695.1 GCA_011334435.1 Candidatus Poribacteria bacterium
GAAGTATGTTGACTATGCAAAGATGGATTGAAGGTACTGCAATATTTTTTCTTGTTTCATGCGATCATCTCGTTTTATAATATTATCAGCCATCTGTTCCTCCTTTGTTTATTTATCTTGTTTATTATAAATACGGAGTATATTATAACAGATGGCTTTTTTGTTGCCTACTAAATTAATACAGTATCCCTTTTTCCTTTTTGGTTGACAGAAAAAACAAATAACGATATAATCTATGATAGTGTGATGTGATTTTAGGAGGGATTTTATTATGGCTAAAAAAAATAATAAAACAAAAACTAAATCTAATAAACAACAAAAGTCTAATACTAAAATTGTTTCATCCAAGGCAAAAAATCCTAATTTGTGGAGACATCAGGGCAAGTAAGCCTATTTTTTGCCATTCATTTTAACGGATAAGCGAAAGATAAGTATGGGAGGATTTTATGGCAAGAAGCAAAAGCGGAAGATCAAGACGTAGAACCCAAATAAGACATAGACAAAAACGACGAATGAAAGCACTTAAAGCTAGGCTAAAATTAGAAAAACAAGAACAATCATCTTCAGAAACAGCGGTTGAATCATAAAAAAACCGATCACTGATCATTATATTAGGAGACTGTGATTGCGTGAAGATATTTACGAAAAAAACGACGATTTAGAGTCCATAGAATTCTTAAAAAAGGCAAAAGAAACGTTAATAAATGAGATAGGTCAAGTAATAATTGGTCAACATGATGTAATTGAGCAATTATTGATGGCATTATTCTCTCGGGGGCATTGTTTGCTTATCGGCGTCCCTGGTCTTGCAAAGACGCTACTGATCAGCACAATTGCCAAAATACTTGATTTAAAATTCAACAGAATTCAGTTTACACCTGACCTTATGCCATCAGACATCATAGGCACAGACATAATTCAAGATGACCCGACCACAGGAGAACGTAACTTTCGGTTTTTAGCAGGACCGATCTTTGCCAATATTGTGCTTGCAGACGAGATCAACAGAACTCCGCCGAAAACTCAAGCGGCGCTTTTACAAGCTATGCAGGAATATAAAGTTACTGTCGGTGGAAAAACCTATAATCTTGATCTGCCATTTTTTGTCTTAGCAACTCAAAATCCAATTGAATTTGAGGGAACTTATCCACTTCCCGAAGCTCAATTAGACAGATTTATGTTTAGCATACAGATTGACTATCCAAAATTTGATGAAGAAATAGAGATAGTAAAATCAACAACTTCTGCTTTTGAACCTACCCTAAAACCAGTGATGTCAGGAGCAGATGTTCTGAGACTCCAAAACATAGTTAGAGAGATGCCTGTTCATGATCACGTTGTCCAATATGCTGTTGAACTTGTCCGAAGCACTCGTCCTAATGATGGGAATTGTCCTGATTCCATAAAGAAATTTATAAGTTGGGGAGCAGGACCAAGAGCATCGCAATATTTGGTGCTTGGGGCAAAAGCCAGAGCAATAATTCAAGGACGAAAAAATATATCAATAGAAGATATTAAAGCTGTCTCTAAGCCTGTCCTTCGTCATAGAATAATTACCAGTTTTAATGCTGAAGCTGATGGCATAACAAGTCTGAATATTATAGATGAGCTTCTTAAAATTGTTAAACCTCGCGAACCAGCATAATTCAATTCTAAGATTCAAAGATTTTGAGATTAAAAAGTCCTAATCATTGAGTCTTAGACTTTTAAATCTTGAAACTCAATGGGACAATCAAGCGATATATTAGATGAGATAAAACGGGGCAAAATATCACCAGTATATCTTTTTCATGGCGATGAAGTGTATCTTATTGAAAACACAATAGCAAGTATGATAGAGAGCCTCGTTCCAAAATCTGCCAGCCAATTTAACCTTGACGTTTTTTCTAATCCTGATGTATCTGTTGACGAGATAATATCCATAGCAGAAACTTATCCAATTTTGGCAGACCGTAGATTAATAGTTGTCAAAAATCCTTCTTTTCTTTTATCTAAAAAAGGTGCTGACCTTCTTGAAGTCTTCCTTGAAAGCAAAGAGCAGTTTCGCTCGGGAAATTTTACAAAATCCGCATCTCTTTTGGCTAAAGCGCTTGAATTAGAATTTGATGAATTTGCAGAGGGCGGATTAGACTTTAATAGGGCAATTGATAACTTTAAATCCAAATATGAACAAGAACTTTCATCTGAGGATATTGAATTCCTTGATGATAATAGCAAAAGCTTGACAAGCCATATTGACATATTCACCAATTCGTCTAATTCAAGCGGATTAGATCGGCTTATTGAATGGCTACAAAATCGGACTTCATCAACAAGTGTCCTTATAATATCTGTCAATACAACTCTTAATACTAACGACAGAATAGTAAAGGTAGTATCGCAAGTTGGAAGAGTTTTGAGTTTTGCACGTTTACGTCCTCCATCTAACGTAATGCGAGACCCTGCTTACAAGATCATATCTGACAAACTGAAAGAGTATAATAAAACAATATCTGCAGATGCCTTTGCTGAACTGAGAAACAAAACTGGCAACGATATGGGACAAATGTTTGACGAGTTAGAAAAGCTTGTCACTTATATTGGCGATAGAAAGCAGATTGAAAAAAGAGATGTTGAAGATGTAGTCGCAAAAACCGATTTTGAAAGGATATTTGATCTGACAAGAGCTGTTGGTCAACGATCGCTTCCATTAGCTTTGGCAAATCTCAGAAGCATAATGAAAAAAAGCGATGATCCAATAAAAATTCTTAGTATGCTAATAAGACAGATACGGTTTTTGTTGCAGACAAAACTTCTTTTTGAAAAAGGACTTCTGAAGCAAGATATGACTGTCCTGAACTATAACGATTTTCAACAAAAATTCTTTAAAAAATTATCATCAGAATTGATCGCTATCCTGCCTGATTCAGACAAATTAAATGTCCTTAAACAACCCTATCCTTTGTATATATCCATCCAGCAGATAAAAAATTTCACAGTGTCCGAGCTTATAAAGGCTATGGAACGGCTTTTAGAAGCGGATATACAGATCAAATCAGGCACATTAACACCAGAACTCGTTGTTGAACTACTTATTGTTGATCTCTGCTCAAAATCCGCATTGAGCCATTGATAATAAGAATGGAGGGAAAAATGCCACAACTATCAGCAGGCATTGCCCGCGCTAATAAATATGGATTGCCGATTGTCCCTGAGTCTGATCAGACATTAATAGAAAGTGCGCTAAAATCATTAAATAAATGTTATAAGGCAATTTATAGATAAGTGGTATTCTATAATTACGTAAGTTCGGACATTTCTTAAAATAAATGAGATGAATATTATATTCTTTATGTTATCTTTTTGTCTCTCCGTCACCTACCTTCTGTGATACTCTTATAATGATTTGCCGACCTTATGGTCTAAATTCCGCGAATAACCGCCGTTTTTGATCCAGTATATTTGGGCATTGATCAAGTCCACTAGTGAATCCATTGGCTTGCCATAAAGGCTTTCAATCTTTGATCCGTCCATTAATAGATGGAGTTCTGGTGGTTTGCCTTTATATTTTGGGGTTTTGCCAAGAGCTTCTCTCGCAATCTCGGCGATCAACCTGACATCCGCGGTATATCCTGATAGGTTTAGTGTAGTCACTGGATTTGATGCGGAACTTACGGAAAGTATAGCGTAGATATTAGCGTCTCTATGTCCTATTATATTAAAATAAGTTAGATTTGAAAGGTCTATCTCTTCTTCATTCATAACCGCCATTACTATTGGTTCTATTCCTCCATAGGTGAAGTCAGTCATGTATCCGCCTCTTAATATTACCGCTTTTGATGATTTGCCTTTCAATGTCTCTTTTACGGTTTTCTCTTTGTCACGGATTGACATCCCGTATAGGTTTCCCGGTTTTGGGACAAGCGGGGCATCATCTTTCGCTTGGGCATCAACCCTTGTCAATTCAATTCCATTAGCAGAACCGATTATCACAATATCTGCGTCTTTATCGTGATGGCTTATGACCATTCTTGGAATCTCATTGCCATAGAGTCCGCATAATTTAGCATATTCTTCATCAGTTTCAGTTGTCCTGAACTTGTAACCTATGCCATAAATTACCCATTTTGCATTATTTGGAA
>DTPJ01000874.1 GCA_011334435.1 Candidatus Poribacteria bacterium
CCATTGATCAGTTTGGCTAATGTAGTCTTACCTGAACCGTTTTGACCAATTATAGCGACAAACTCGCCTTCTCTAATGCTCAAATTAATATCATTTAGGACATTTTCGCCTTTACTATATGAGTACGTTACATTTTTGATCTCAATGGCAACATCGCCGTATCTTCTGTTTTTGTCTTTTTCCTTCAAAGAATTGTATTTATGTTCGTCAATTGACGACTCCAATAATTTTCCCGATAATTCATAAGCGGATTCAGCAGTGAAAGGCACTATATCTAATCCTGTCTCCATAAATAGCTTAGGTATCTGTAAAGGGCGTATTCCATAGGATTCAAGAAATTTTGTATCCTTTAAGATATTTTTTGTATCGTCAAAAGCAACTATCTTTCCATCACTTAGTATCATTATCCTATCGCTATTAATAACGTCTTCGGCATCATGTTCAACTAAAATCATTGATATAGACTCTTTTTTGAGTTCAGATAGCGATTGGAAAATCTCGTATCTTCCGATGGGGTCAAGATCAGTAGTTGGTTCATCTAATATCATAATTTTTGGTCTCATAGATAAGACAGAAGCGATAGCAAGACGTTGTTTTTCCCCACCTGAAAGTGTATGTGGTTGTCTGTTTTCAAAACCGATTAAGCCTACCTTATTAAGGGAATGCCTGATCCTTTTTCCTATTTCTTCCCTTGATAATGATAGGTTTTCTGGTCCAAAGGCTACTTCAAGCTCAACATTTGTAGAAAAAAGTTGAGATTCAAAATCCTGAAATACTAAACCGACATTTTGGGCAATTTGGTATATCGGTTTATCCTTTATTGGTTCACCAAAAACTTCTATATCGCCAGATAAATCACCCTTTACAAACTTTGGTATAATGCCATTTAGACATCGGCAAAGCGTTGATTTTCCTGCACCTGACTTGCCCATGATTACTAACATCTCGCCCTGATGCAATTTGAAGCTGATCCCGTCAAGTGCCTTATGATCTGAATTGCGATATGTAAAACTGAGATTATTAACGCTAATTGAAACCATGAAAATAATGATCAGTAAAAATTATTAATCAATGATATAAGATCAGCGAAAGATCATTGAGTCAATATAACTTTTCCCTCAAGTCCCTGTGAGAAGCGACTATATGCGATGTCAGCTTGTTCTATTGGAAATCTATTAGTGATAAGCCGATTTGCCTGAAGCCCATTATGTAGCATTTTCAGCATTATATCAAAATCGCTGAAATGACAGACCCAATTTCCCATCAACCTCAAATTTTTATGGAATATGAGACGTTGTGGGTTTATCTTTTGATCACCATGACCGATAACCACGACGATCCCTTCGGGCATTGTCACGTCTATTGCGACATCAAGCGTTTCTTGCCTGCCTGAGCATTCAAAACATTTATTAGGTCCAAGACCGTTCGTCAAATCTAACAGAATTCCTCTTAGATCGTTAGTTTCTGTGGGATTTATAGTCTTCCATGCCCCCATTTCTGATGCAAGACTTAGCCTATGTGGATTAATGTCAACAGCTATAACTCTTGCACCGATAAAGGTTTGAACAAGAGTCATCCCTAATCCAACAGGTCCTACACCAAAGACGCAGGTAACATCACCGGGAACAACCCCTGCTCTCATACTCGCACCACAAGGCACGCCAAGCCCATCACCAGCCAAAAGCACACCAAGTCCATCATCAATATCATCTGATAGGGGATGAAGCCATACCTCTTTTGATACAATGTATTCGCTATGGGCATTTGATAATGCGCCAGCCTGTTTACAGAAATCAGGTTTGCCTTGCAGACACCAGAAGCATTTTCCACAGCCTTGAATTGTAAAAACTCCAACGCGATCACCTATGCGAAATCGTTTTGATCCATTTGGATCGGCGATCTCTCCCATAGCCTCGTGTCCAGCGTTACCGTTCATAGCATTAGGGCTTCTATATGCCCCCATCTCGCTTCCACATATCGCGCTAGCCTTTACCTTTACTAAAACTTCGCCTTCTCCCGGAACAGGATCAGGAAGATCGGTTAATTCAACTTTGCTATTGCCTAAAAACTTTAACCCTTTCATAACCCCTCCAATTATTTTCTTTGAAATTTCTGATCTAATTCAGATTTGCTCATTTTCACGATTATCGGTCTCCCATGAGGACAGAGATATGGCTGTTCAGTCTTGAATAGCTCTTTAATCAAATTTGCGACTTCTGCATCTGTCAAAGAGTCACCAGACTGAATAGCCGACCGACAAGCAGTTGTTATAAGAATTTCATCTTGAAGTTTTAATCTATCAAGTTTGCCAAAAGAATCTAATATTTGATCTATTATGTCAGACACAATTTGCTTAACATCGCCTCTTTGGATCAGCGAAGGGATAGAATGGACAATGATAGTCCTTCCGCCGAATGGCTCTAACTCAAAGCCTATGTTTTTTAGCATATCAATTATTGTATCCAAAAGCTCATTCTGAGACAAAGAAAGCTCAACTGTGACTGGCAAAAGCAGACCCTGAGATGGTATTGACTCCTTTTGCATTTGCTCTCTTAATTTTTCATAGATTATCCGTTCATCTGCTATGTGTTGATCTATAAAAAGCACATCATTTTCTGTCTCAACGACTATATAAGTGTTAAAAAGCCTTGCTTTTATATTAATATCGCCGACAGTCTCCATCTCTGTTGAGATTTCCTTCTCCTGTCTTATGATCTGACGCTCTAACAGATCAGAGATGTCTTGATTATAATGTTGTCTTTCCGTTTTTTTAGCCTCTCTTGGAATGTATTGATGACTGATGTTTGGCGGAGTTGTCCTTTGCCTATTAAGGAATTTTGAGACAGAAGACTCAATTTGCGGTTCTCTTGGGCTAACATCTGTCCGCAGTTCCTTATCTAATCCGATATTCTCAATTTCTTGCGATGGAACATTGGACACAGAGACGTCAATACTTGGGATATACCCTTGATTTTGTATTGCAAGAAGAAGACAACGGGTAACATCACTATAAACCGCCCTTTCGTCACGAAATCTGACTTCCCACTTTGCAGGATGGACATTTACATCAATTTCATTTGGATCAATTTCAATAAGCATAATGACTATTGGGTATCTTCCTTTTGGTAAAATGGTTTTGAAGACAACTCCTACCGCAGAGTTTAACAGATTGCTTCTAATAGGACGTTTATTAAGGAAAAACATCTGATAATCTCTGTTTGTCCTTGTCCAATTGGGCTTGCCGACGAAGGCATGGATTTTTACAGTCTCAAATTCTTGCTCTATCTCAACGACATTGTCAGCGAATTCTTTGCCATAAAGCGTATATATTCTCTCTAATACGGTATTACATTTTCTTGCTTCTATTAAAACTCTGTCATTGCTTATCAGTTTAAATGATATATTGGGATAAGCCAAAGATGCCCAAGAAACATATTTGATTATGTGATCAAGCTCCGTCGCGTTAGATTTGAGGAACTTCTTTCGTGCAGGGACATTATAAAAAAGGTTTGATACGGTGATACGTGTCCCTGTGGCACTTCCTATACGAGTTACGTCCTTGATTACTCCGCCTTCTATCTTTATTCTCGTGCCTTCTAACTCGTCTTTCTGTTGAGTGATCATCTCCATAATTGACACAGAGGCAATACTCGGCAACGCTTCGCCTCTGAAACCAAATGTGTTGATAGATTCAAGGTCGCGGACAGAGCTTATTTTACTTGTGGCATGACGTTCAAGCGATAAAAGGGCGTCATCATAAGACATGCCTATTCCATTGTCTATAATACGGATCAAGTCCTTACCGCCGTTTTTGACCTCTATGATTATATCTGTGCTTTCGGCATCAATAGAGTTTTCAACTAATTCTTTCACAACAGATGACGGTCTTTCAACGACCTCACCAGCGGCGATTTTATTTGCTATATTATCTGATAAAATTTTTATCTTTCCCATTTTCTAATACCTACTGCTTGTTATCTGCTATTTTGTTATATTCTAAATCAAAGGCTTTGCATAATCAAGGGTGATTTATTGAGGTTTGAACAGCTTATTATATCATTTCTTAATATGTCATAGGGATTTTTGAAATATCCAACTTATGTCCAAACTTCA
>DTPJ01000770.1 GCA_011334435.1 Candidatus Poribacteria bacterium
CTTGATGGGTCTGTTATATATTCTTGGACAGAGACAACACGACCATAAGATTCAACCGCTTTCTCTAAGTATTTATTCTTCTCAACTTGGCTTGTTGCTGATTCTGCCATAATTTTATAGACATCGCCAGCATAAAACATTGCCTTTACGGTTAAATTGCTTTGCGGTAGTTCATTTTCAAACTTTGATAGCAGTCTCAAAGCCTCTTGATACCTGCCAAGCTGAAAGGAGGCATCTGCTTTTGCATATATTAACTTGGCATATTCATCAGATTGTGGAGTGATAAATTGAAGTCCTTTGTCATACCATCCAACCGCATTATCATATTGACTCTGAGAAAATGCAATATCTCCTGCTTCTCCTGCCAATTGAACTATCTGCTCAGATATGACCATAAAGTGTTTTTCCATTTCCTCATACAAAGACGGATTAGTTTTTAATGTGTCCTGTAATTCCTCAAACTTATTCTTAAATGTGAATAGATCATCATAGGCTTGATTATATTTATCCAAAGCTTCTCTGAGTTTTTTATCAAGTCTGAATTTTCTTCCCTGCTCTATTCTGCTTGACGCCCTGCCGTAATATGAGTTAATTATATAGGGGACAGCTTTGGGATTATTGAGATCGCCTTTTTGTATTATGAGACTGAATTTGCTTTCCGCAGCATCATATTCGTCCTCATTTAGCAGAGTTACCGCTATTGTATAATCACGATCGGGAACGCCCTGCCCATAAGACATCCCGCCGAAAATAAAAGTGCATATAACCATAAGATAAAATAACAATAATTTCTTCATTTTGACCTCCCTATATATGAAAAGCTAATAACCTTTTAGCAAGTCTTTAAGACAATAACAGATTACTATGGGCATAAAGAAATCTTAAATCAAATTTCAGTATCATTGGAAACTGAGAATTCTGAAAACCAGTTAAATCCAATTATCATAAGGATTAGAAAGCCATATAAAAATGAAAGTGCTCCACATTTGTCATTCCCGTGAAAACGGGAATCCAGAAAAATCATAAAAAAGAAATGGATTCCTGCTTCCGCAGGAATGACAAACTTTTTCATAGGTGGCATTTTGCTTTATCTAATGAGCATTTTCATATAAACACTTAATTCAAACCTTGATAAATACTGGTTTCGGATAGCATCTCAGAATTACCAGTGGAAACTATTTATATAACGTATAAGCAACGGATTTGGCTTATCTTTTTTATAATTTATTTACTATTATTAGGGCTTGGACAATTTATAAATTGAAAATCGCATAAAAATTTTTAAGATTGCGGTCAATAATTGTTCCAGAGGAATAACATATTTATTAAGATGTTAATTGATGATTACATATTTTGCTTGTGCATTTTTCTATAAATATAACGTTCCTATCGGATCTTAAAAAGCCTTATTTTATGGAGTTTTATGAAAAAACTACCCTTGCCAGTTCTAAATATTCCTTTTCTAAAAGGGAGACTTCAATGATCTTTTCCAGATGGAAACTTTTTCAGCTTTTCTACATAGTCTTAATGTTTCAAGATTCCCTCTTTTTTTAGCATATCTATCGCTGAATCAAAAGCTCTTGCAGTCTTTTCCACATCCTCTTCTGTATGTGCAGAAGAAGTTAAAGCAAAAGATGGCATTATATCAACACCATTGATAAGCATTGCACACCTGAAATTAGCTTCAAGCACAGGATCAGCGGACTTTTTTAGCTTTGCATGATCGATCCGCCAAATTTCGTTTTCAAATCCGGACTTCCTGTCGCCATCATAATCCATCATCACCTTGAAACCCGAAAATTGCCCATACACACACCAGTTTATACTATGTTTATCTATAACCCTGTTCAATTCATCTCTCAGATATTTTCCAATAGCATTAGCTTTTTTAATATCTTCACCAGACGATACTATTTTCAATGCAGTAACTCCTGCACTTGCAGAAAGCGGATTAGCGTTAAATGTTCCGGGATGATATATTTTCTTGTATCTATTCCATTTTGGATCGTCCTTGAATTCCAGATATTTCATAATATCAGCACGACCAGCGACCGCTCCACCGGGCAAGCCACCAGCCAGAATTTTTGCCAAAGCAGTCAGATCAGGCATAACGTTATAATATTCCTGCGCCCCACCCGGCGAGACTCTAAACCCTGTCACTACCTCATCAAAGATCAGCAATACATTGTGTTTTTTTGTCACTTCACGTAAAGATTGTAAAAATCCTTCCTTTAATGGCACAGTGATAAACGATCCACCTGTTGGCTCAATTATAACACACGCAATATCGTTGTCATTCTTTAATATATCATCTAAAGCATTTATGTCGTTTGGAGGACATAAAATAGTGTCCTTCAACGTCGCTTCTGGTATTCCTGATGATGCTACTATATTATATGGCGGTTTAACGCCCGGCATAACACTATCATGCCAACCGTGAAAATGTCCCTCAAACTTTACTATCTTATTTTTATTAGTAAATGACCTTGCAAGGCGGATCGCCATCAGTGTTGCCTCTGTCCCCGAATTTACAAATTTGACCTTCTCCGCAGATGGGATAAGTTTTTTGACCATCTCTCCCCATTCTACTTCAAGCTCACTACATGCGCCATAATGAGTCCCTTTTGCCATCTGATCTGTTACAGCGTTCACTATCTCAGGTCGGCTATGACCCAATAATAAAGCTCCATGTCCCATCCAATAGTCTATATATTCATTTCCGTCAATGTCCCATTTCTTTGCCCCAAAAGCTCTTTCTATATAAATTGGAAACGGTTTCAAAAACCTTGAATCGTGAGTTGCACCGCTTGGAAAAACTTCATAAGCACGTTGATACAATTTTGATGATTTTTGACGTGATGAAGAATATATGTCAATTATGTTTTTTTCGTTTATTTTCATAGATTTTCAAACATACTCCGTTTTGTTAATCCCCATATCTTTCTCTAAGCATTGGGGATAGCCTTAATGCTATATGCGCCCTTTCAAAAATATCAACCCATTCTTGTGTAATTATAGCTAATTCCTCTTCTGCTGGTGGAATTATGCCTGTTGGACATGCAGAGCCAAGCAGTTCAGATGCCATTTTTCTGTATGTAGATAACGTTCTATCGCCAAACCGAGCGAATTCAAAAAAGTCTTCGCTAAGAAATACCACGACAGGGACTCTTGCCCCGCCAAGTATTCTCAATTTTTCTGAAAGATCAGGGTTTGAATCACGATCAATGAATCTCAGATCAATTACTTTGGATGCTTCTGCGATCCTTTGAAGAACTGGTCCTTGTCGGACACAGTCTCCGCAAAAAGACCCTGACATACACAGGACATTCATTTTCCTTATAAAACTGCTCAACAATTCCTTTTGTGCATCGGTTAGCTTTACCCTGTCATAGACAGCCTGCCAGCGAGACCGTTCATTTTCTTTGCTTGTCTCCATATAGGATTTATAATCCAACGCTTGATCAAATTTTTTTCTGAAAAAATCTTGATTTATATCCCAATATTTCGCTTTTTCCATTTTTTGACTTCCTCTCAATTGAACAAAAAGCTAAAAAATAGTATTGATTTTCGGCTTTAGCCTTTATATTAAAAGTTATCATCTATATTAAAAGTTATCATCATTCATTTTCTCATTTGAATATAGTTCTTGATCTATTGTAGAATTTTGTCTTAAACCGTAGATCTTTTTAAGGCATGATTCTAATTGGTATTGGCATTTTACAGTTAAGTTATTATACTCTTTTTGTGCTTCTCCTAATATTTTTCCCATTCCTAAAAGCGATTGAGCAAAATTATCCCACCTTTTGTCAAACTCCTGGAGTAAAGTTAAAATCTCTTTTGATCTTCGTTCTAACATAAAATTATCTACCGCCTGCCTGATGACAGAAAGGACTGCATACAAAGTGATCGGCGAACAAAGTATTACCTTATTTTTTAGAGCGTAATCTATTAGTCCCCTATCATTTTCATTGACGAAATTATAGACTTGCTCATTTGGGATAAAAACTATTACATAATCTATCGTTTTTTCCTCAAGATTAATATATTCTCTAGAAGCTATTACTTCATTAATTCTACTTCTAACATCCCTTAAAAATGCC
>DTPJ01000790.1 GCA_011334435.1 Candidatus Poribacteria bacterium
TTGACAGGCAGGGACTTTTTGGATTTTTGGATTTTTGGCTATCTAATTTTCAAAAAATATGATGAAATAAGTTAATATCGCTCTATAAAATAAACTATGAAAAATACAAATTTCAATAGATTTTGGTCACTTTTTATGCTATACTCTATTAGAAAAAATTTATTCTTTAAAGTCAAATTAATTTATTAGATTGTAAAAACTAAAAATACCGATTTAATTTTTGATTTGGAGATTAAAGATGGATCGCTCAACTGATAAAAGAGGCATAGGTGTCACATGGAGAGCGATTTTATTAGGTCTTTTGCTTATTCCGCCATTGACATTTTGGGTTATGGAAGTTGAATGTGTTTGGCATTCTGGACATCCGACTTCAATATCTCTGATGTGGGGCGTGGTCTTTGTAATTTTTATTATAATTTTATTTAACCTTTTAATAAAGCGATTTCTGCCAAACTGGGCGTTAACACAAGGCGAACTTATCACAATTTATGTTATGCTCTGCATGGCAGCGGGACTCGCTGGACATGACACACTCCAATTAACTATCCCTGCAATACCTCATGCCTTTTGGTTCGCTACTCCTGAAAATGAATGGTCAGATATTGTTATTCCTTATATTCCAAAATGGCTTGTTGTCTCTGACAGGAATATTATAAGGGGATTTTATGAGGGTGAAACGCCATTTTATACAAGAGAGATAATTGGTGCGTGGCTGAAACCTACTCTTTGGTGGACTGCCTTCATCTTGGCACTCGGAATGATAATGATCTGCATTAACGTTATTGTCCGAAAACAATGGACGGAACATGAGAAACTTTCATATCCTATAATTCAGTTGCCATTAGCCATAACCGAAGGTGGAGGGACGTCAAAGTTTTTTAGAAATAAAATTTTGTGGATAGGATTTGGCATCGCAGCAGGGATAGATATTATAAACGGACTAAATGTCTTCTATCCTATGGTCCCGAGAATACCTGTCAGGCATAATTACTATGATTTAGGACGGTATTTCACAGAAAAACCTTGGAATGCGGTAGGGTGGGTTCCCATGCCTTTATATCCATTTGTTATTGGTCTTGGATATATATTGCCTCTTGACCTTTCCTTTTCGCTTTGGTTTTTTTACATATTTAGGAAGTTACAAGAAGTTTTTACGAGTGCAGCAGGGATCAGACTGCCGAGATTTCCATACCTTAGCGAGCAATCCGCTGGTGCATGGTTTGGGATTTTTGTCATATCTGTCTGGGTTACCAGAGGGCATTTGAAAGAAGTCTTCAAAAAAATCTTTGGACTTAAAACATCGTTAGATGACTCAGAAGAGCCTATAAGTTATCGTTTAGCATTTATATTGATGATATTATCATTTGCATTTATAGTCTGGTTTTGTCTGAGGGCAGGGATGACATTTGGGGTGATAATAGGTTTTTTCGCTATATTTTATGCTTTCTCAGTCGCTATTACTCGTGCAAGGGCAGAACTCGGTCCGCCTGCACATGAAATGGCTGGAATGATGAACTCTCAACAGATTCTCGTCAATATATTGGGAAGCCGAAAAATGGGCGCTGCTAACCTTACGGTATCTATGTATTTCTGGTTTTTCAGTGGACGAGGATATAGAGAGCATATTATGCCACATCAACTTGAAGGCTTTAAAATGGCGGAAAGAGCTAAAATTAGCAATAAAAGGCTTGTGTTAGCTATGGCTTTGGCAATAGTTATAGGATCGTTAGCTTCATTTTGGGCTTTGGTCAGTGAGCTTTACAGGGTAGGTGGTGAGAATGGTCCCTCTGTTGGACATATCGGTCAATTCGGTTGGCTTACTAACGAGCTAAACTATCCAAAAGGCACTGATTTCCCCGCGATATTTGGGATGATCGCTGGATTTATATTTACATTCTTCTTAATGGCGATGAGGATGAGACTACTATGGTGGCCATTCCATCCAGCAGGTTATGCCTTGTCAACAAATTTTGGTGTAGAATATTTTTGGTCATGTCTTGTAATAAGCACTATCGTTAAATATCTTGTCCTTAAATTCGGTGGTGCTGGCGGTTATCGCAAAGGGTTATCGTTTTTCTTTGGGGTAATATTAGGTGAATACTGCATCGGGGCATTTTGGAGTGCAGTTAGCGTCATATTCCAAACATATACTTATGACTTTGCTCCGGGTTAAAAATTAATGCCAAAAATTATAGAAATTGGAACAATGTTGGCAAATAAAAGCAATATAACAATTGGTATTTTAACTGATGTCCATTATGCTGAACGCGATACTATTTGGTCGCGTTATTTCCGTGATTCTTTGTCAAAAGTTCGTTCTGCTATCAGTTTTTTTAATCAAGCTAATCCCGATTTTTGCGTCTATTTAGGCGATAATATAGACAAAGGACCAACAAGGGAAATAGAACTTGAATATTTAATGTTAATTAAATCTGAATATGCCAAATTTAATGGGATTGGACATTACGTAATCGGAAATCACGACTTAGCGTCATTTTCAAAAGAACAATTTCTGAAAATATGCGGATCAAGAGAAAAATATTACTCTTTTGATTATGGACCATTCCATTTTATCATACTTGACGGATGTTATAATCAAGATGAATCTGATTATGATTCTGGCAATTTTGATTGGCGATATGCTTATATACCAAAAATTGAACAAGAATGGCTAATAAAAGACTTGCAGAATTCCGAGAAAAAAGCTATCATTTTTGTTCATCAAAGACTTGATGATGATAATGGTTTGCATGGCATAGGCAACTCTAAAACTATAAGGCAAATATTAGAAGATTCAGGAAAGGTGATCGCAGTTTTTCAAGGACATGATCACTTTGGGGCGCAGAATTATATAAATGACATAAACTATTTCACATTTCAGGCAGTTGTTGAAGGACAAGGACTTGAAAATAACTCATATTCATTGATCCATATCTGGAATGATGGAACTATAAAGATAGAAGGTTTCGGCAAGCAAAACAATTTTAGTTGACGGTTGATATTATGAATAGAAATCACTTAACCCGTGCAGGGGTTGCTTTGGCTATCGTTTTATTTGGGCTAAAACTTTGGGCAAGTCTTACTACCAAAAGCATGGCGGTGTTATCCGATGCGCTTAATTCGCTTCTTGATATTTTTTCTTATTCGGTTATTTATGTCAGTGTGAAGATTCAGCATAGCCAAGCGGATAAAGATCATCATTACGGACATCGTCGCGCTGAGCCAATCGCTGGTTTTGTCATTGCAATATTAGCAGGAATATTAGGCGCGTCAATTATCAAGGATTCATTTTTAGGCATATTTGAAGAGCATAGCGTTTTTCATAATAAAATAGCTACTGCCATAGTGATTTTCGCTATTTTTAGCAAGTTGGTTATTGCAAGCCTTTATAAAATCTTGGCGAAAAGGACAAATAGTCCTGCTTTGGAAGCGAGCTATGTAGATTCAAGAAACGATATATTTGCGTCATCGGTAGCGCTTATAGGTATGTTAGTCGGTGGCTATTGGGACCATATCGCAGGGCTTTTGATCGGGATATGGATTATATATTCTGGAATATCATTAGGATATAAAAATCTTAAATATCTAATGGGACATGTTCCATCTATTGAAATAATAAATTCTATAAAAGATGAATCGCTAAAAATGCCGGGGGTTATTGGCATCAATGACTTGCGGGCTCATTATGTCGGCGATGTTGTCCATGTAGAGTTGCACATTGAAGTAGATGAAAATCTAAGCGTTAAAGATGCACATGATATTGGGATAGCCGTTCGCGATAAAATAGAAACTTTGCCTATGATTCAAAAAGCTTTCATTCATATAGATCCGATCTCGCACATCGTATAAGAGGTGATAAATATGGAAAATAGATTAACTAAAAGGGAATTTATAAAAGGATTAGCGATGGGATTATCATCTGTCAGTTTATTGATGAACTCAGAAACTAACATCTTTGGTGATACGAAAAAGGAAAAAACCATGCAGAACGATGACCTTTATTATATTCAAACTGTCCGTGGACGTATAAAGCCAAGCCAACTTGGAATGACGTTGATACATGAACATATATTAGTTGATTTCATCGGAGCGGATAAA
>DTPJ01000701.1 GCA_011334435.1 Candidatus Poribacteria bacterium
GGGCTTAGTGCATTTAAAACATTTGCGATAGTTAATGCTAACTTAATCTTCAATATTTTTGACATTATTAATGGAGTTAAAATTGTCCCAAGTGAGAGAATTCCAACGCTGATGTAGGTCACAGATATTGCGGTCATTCTGCTAAAAATTGATGACCACATAACGCCTATCATGCCAAAAGTTAAAGCGTAAATAAAGATTATTAAATAACAATCTAATAAGCCTGTTAATGTAAATCCACATATTGGCATGATGGAGATCATAATTGGAAATGAAAAGAAGATCAAAATAAAAATATTAGCGATTATGACAAAAGTTTTACTTAATATTATCTGATGACTTCTTAAAAGCGTTGATTTTATCAGATCAATGTTATTTTTTTCTGATGATGTTATATTAACAGCAAAGACAGGGCATATTGAATAAATTGCAAGCGACATAGAAATAATTAGAATTGAAAAAATATTTGATCCGTATTCGGGATTTAGAGGTTTTTTGTTAGTATCTGCGAACCAAAGCATGCCAAAGACAACTACACATAGGATAAAAACGTAGATTATAAAGACGTTGAAGTATTCTTTATTTCTTGAATATATCCGAAAATCCCTTATTAGGATTGCATTTGACATAAATATTGTCCTTCGTATCAAATATCCAGCATCTAACTAACGCATATCTTTTTAAGCAACTTGTAGTTATCAAGGACTTTTCCTGAACCAAGGACAACGCTCTGTAAAGGATTATCTGCAACATAAACTTTCAATTTCGTTCCATGAGTGATCCTTTTACTTAATTCATAAGATATATAGGCATCAAGCCCTCTTAAAAGCGCTCCGCCACCTGTTAACATAACGCCTTTGGAGAATATGTCCGCAGCTAATTCTGCTGATACCTTATTTAACGCTCTTTCTATGGCATCAACAATTGCCTTGATAGGCTCTTGCAATGCTGAGCAAATCTCGCTGTTAGTGACATTAACTGCCTTTGGTATTCCAGATACAAGGTCTTTTCCGCGGGCGGGATAGACTAAATCTTCTTTAAGAGGGATCGCTGACCCTATCTTAATTTTTATATTTTCTGCTTCATAAGGACCTATAATAAGCTGATGTTCATATCTTATGAATTTCATTATAGCCTCGTCCATCTCATCGCCAGCAATACGTAAAGATTCTTGATAGGTAGTTGATGATAGAGATATAATAGCTGCTTCTGTTGTCCCTCCGCCGATGTCAACTACCATACATCCTGATTCCTCTTCAACCGGGAGTCCTGCACCGACTGCTGCTGCCATCGGCTCTTCTATAAGCAAGACTTTTCTTGCCCCTGCTTGTTTGGCTGAATCTATGACTGCCCTTTTTTCTACTTGTGTTATTCCAGAAGGTATGCAAACCAATAATCTTGGGTGCAACAAACTCCTATGTTTATTAACTGTATCAAGAAAATATGTGATCATTTTCTTTGTAACATCAAAATCAGCGATGACTCCGTCTTTCATAGGTCTTATTGCCCTTATAGACTCCGGAGTTCTGCCATACATCTGCTTAGCTTTGTGACCAACGGCTATCGGTTGGTCTGTTCTTACATCTATTGCGACAACCGATGGTTCGTCAAGGACTATTCCTTGTTTTTTGGCATAGATCAGTGTATTGGCAGTGCCGAGGTCCATAGCCAAATCATGTGAAAAAAAGCCTAATAATTTATCAAAAAATAACATTAATTCCTCCAAAATCAAAGCTAAAAATATTTATAATCCCAAAATCCATGCGGATTTTCCGCCTTTGGACTTTGCCTCTGACAAAGCAAGTAAGGCATTTTTTATAAGTTCATTTTTATTATCGCTATCCTCTGGAAAGCACGATACACCGATACTAACGTTGATCTCAATATTTCTACTTGGTAGAACGAATTTTGTATTACTAATCGCGAAGCAAATATCTTCAGCATACAAAAAAGCCCGATCTCCACCAATTTTTGGTAAAATTAATGCAAACTCATCTGAACCATATCTTGCCAAATAGATATTACCATTCCCTATATCTATATCCGAGAGAAATTTTGCAAATTGCCTTAGTATTTCGTTTCCTGCTTCATAACCTAAGTTATAATTAATTCTCGTAAATCCATCTATGTCTATTATCATCAAGGAGATAGGAAAACGTTTTCTACTTGCATTTTGAATGATCTTGTCCAAATGTTCATGAAATCCTGAAAAATTCCATAACCCCGTTAAGCCGTCAATATTAGTTGACAAGCTGTGTATCAGCTTTTGAGCTTTTACATTTGTTATGGCAAGCGATATGTTATTTGCCATTATGGATATAATCTGCAAATCCCTTTGGTTAAATTTATCTTCCTTGCTATCCACAAGACATATAAGACCCAACACTTCATCTTTATATAATAACGGAACGCCAAGAAATGATCTGACACGACCTATGGACTCAGAAGGAGCGAATATATAAGACCCGAGTTCCTCTTTTCGGTTCCCTAATAAAAATGGCTTTTTGTCCTCCATTACAAAGCCAGCAAGACCGCATTGATCAGAGAATTTTAATCCTTTAATATCCTTTCCGCTTTGCGATACTGCTACATAAAATTCGTTGTTCTTATTGGATTTTAGCGATATAAAATAGCCATCACACTTAATCAATCGGATAATTGAGTTGATAGTAAATTGTAAAATTGAGTCAACGTCTTTAATTCTTGTGATCTCATTGCAAAACTCGTTAAGAAATTGGATATCCGAAGTCTCGGTATCCATAAATTTTTGAACTCTAATGTTATTTAACAGTAAAGAAAATTGCTCTGCAAATAGCTTTAAAAGTTTTTGGTCTTTGTTTGAAAAAAAGTAAGTTTTCTTGCTGTCAATTGCTAAAACACCCTCAAGAATTCCGTCTTTATTAATTATGGGGACTGCGAAAAAAGATTTTATGCTTTCACTTTTGGAATATATTTTAAGAAGGTTGGAATCTCGTTCGGAGAATTTTGTCAGATCAAAGTCTGTCTTTGTTTCTGCTACGATACCGATAGGACCTGTTCCAAAAGGGATTGTTGCATTGGGGTTTACGTTATCCCCAAGACTGTAATATTTCCACATTTTCAATATGCGTTTTTTGTTATCGGCAAGAAAAACTGCTGTTGTATATGATTCTGTAACGTTACTGACAAGTTCTATCAGTTTATCAACATCAGTCTCAATTCTCATCTTTTTGCCCTGATCATAAGTTAATATCCTTCAAATTCATTATTAAGAGAATATCACGGACTATAACTCATGTCAAGGGTCTTTAATGCTGAGGTTCAGATATAAGTTCGGACAATTTATTATTCAATCATATTGTTTATAAAATCCTTCTAAATCTCTTTTTTCCAAAGTGAGGCTTTTTGGAATTTAAATTAGGTCTTGTTTTATTATCAATTTAATATTAAAATTCTTATGAAAAATAGAGTAGAAAGGTATATAGCTATGATAAGAAAGGCTATTTTGATTTTACTTTTAATAACTATGCTGGAGGTATCAGTTATGTCATCCGAGACAACCTTTTACGTTGCTAATGATGGGAATAATTCTTGGTCAGGGAAACTGCCATCGCCAAATCAAAATAAAACAGACGGACCTTTTGCTTCTCTGTCTCATGCAAAAGATATTGCATGTCAGGCAGGCGGAGGGACGATCTATGTTAGGGGCGGGACATATTTCCTGAATGAACCGTTAAAGATAAATCCTGAAGATTCTGGGATAACTTTTTCTGCATACAAAGATGAAAAGCCGATTATAAGCGGTGGACGAGTGATAAAAGGCTGGAAAGAAACAGAAATTGACGGAAAAAAACTTTGGGTGACTGAAATTCCCGAAGTGAAAGATGGAAAATGGTTTTTCCGTGAACTTTGGATCAATGGAGAGAGACGAATTAGGGCAAGGCATCCAAATAAAGGCTATTTTAAGGTCGCTGGTGTTATAGAAAAAACTGAGCAATGGCATCAAGGACAGACAAGTTTTCAGTTTAATGATGGCGATATTAAGGCATGGAAGTCCTATGAAGACGCAGAAGTTGTCGTTATGTGCAGATGGGTTGACTCTCATTTGCCGATAAAA
>DTPJ01000229.1 GCA_011334435.1 Candidatus Poribacteria bacterium
TGATGATCGTCTCGCTTTGGCTTATAAAGACAGGGAAGATTCATCATTGGGTTACTTTTCCTGCTATATTTATGTATATAACAACTATCGCCGCTTTGGGATATACTTCATTTACCGCTTTTAACAAGATAGCAAGCGGAACATTGCCTTCTGACAAAGTAGCTGGTAGTGCTGTCGCAGGGATAATAGCGGTGTTTCTCATTATTGCCGCTTTAATATTGGCTTGGGATGGTATATCTGCAATAATAAAGCTAAAAAAGACAAAATCACAACAGACTGGAAACTAAGGAGATGATGCAATATGCCAGAAGTTGAAAGACTAAATCGCGATTATGAACACTTAAAAGAACAATTAAGAAGAGATAATATTGATATAGAAAACATAACAAATGCCCTAATGTGCCTTGAAATAGAGACCCCATCGTGGGGCTATGGCAGAGGCGGAACAAAGTTTGGCAAATTTGTTGACGGGAATGAGCCAACTGACATATTCGGCAAACTTGAAGAAGCTGCTAAGGTCAATAGGTTGACAGGAATAGCCCCATCTGTGGCGATCCATATCCCTTGGGATAAGGTTGATGACTATAACGAAATTTTGAATAAAGCCGATCACTTAGGATTAAGGATCGGGGCGATAAATCCTAATCTTTTTGAGGATCAGGATTATAAATACGGCAGTTTGACAAATACAAATCCAGATATTAGAAGGAAAGCGATTGACCATATACTTGAATGTATTGAGATCGGCAAGATATTCAATTCAAAAATCCTTAGCCTTTGGCTATCTGATGGCACAAATTATCCCGGACAAGGTGATTTCAGAGATAGAAAAGAATGGATAGAGGAAAGTTTAAGCGAAGTGTATGAAAATCTGCCAGATTATATGAGGTTGCTAATTGAATATAAGTTCTTTGAGCCTGCGTTTTATCATACAGACATATTCTCATTTGGGATAGCCCTTGACCTTGCGAAAAAATTAGGATCAAAGGCACAAGTCCTTGTTGATCTCGGTCATCATCCAAGGGGAACAAATATTCCACACATTGTCGCATATTTGCTTTCGGAATGCAAGCTTGGCGGATTTCATCTGAACGATGCAAAGTATGCTGACGACGACCTCACTACTGGCTCGATTGATCCATATCAGTTATTTCTGATATTCGTTGAACTTACCGATCCAAGAAGCGATACAAGCGAATTGGCTTATATGATAGATCAAAGCCACAATGAGAAAAATCCGACAGAGGCGATGATTCAGACACTTGAAAATCTGCAACATATATATGCAAAGTCTATTTTAGTTGATAGAGAAAAGCTTAAAGCATCACAAATGGCGAATGATACTATTGAATCGGAAGAAACACTTATGAAGGCTTTTAGAACAGATGTCACGCCAATAGTGAAAATGGCAAGGCATAAAAAGGGATTGCCTCTTTCGCCCCTTAAAGAGCTAAGGAAATGAGATACATAATTATCATTGTTTTGCTTGTAAATTTCATAATCGTTGGCTGTTTATTAGCTCAGAAAGACGCGAAGTCACCGAAGACCATTATCGGTAAAGATAGTGGGGAAATGATTTTAATTCCTGCTGGTGAGTTCCAAATGGGAAACGATAAAGGTTTTGGCAATGAAAAGCCAGCTCATACGGTCTATCTTGATGATTTCTATATAGATAAATATGCAGTGACAAACGCACAATATAAAAAATTCGTCAAAGCAACTGGACATAGAGAACCAAAAGGTAGCGGTCCTGTAAACGGAGAATGGAAAGACGAATTTAAGCCTTGGGCGGATCCGAATTTTAATAAAGATGATCAACCAGTTGTTTGTGTAACTTGGGCAGATGCAAAGGCTTATGCAGAATGGGCAGGGAAAAGATTGCCGACAGAAGCAGAATGGGAAAAGTCCGCTCGTGGCGGTTTGGTAGGGAAAAAATATGTCTGGGGAGACGAGTTTCCACCACCATATAAAGTGGGCAATTTGGCTGATGTTTCTCTTAGTAAAGTATTTAAAGATTGGGAGACCATAAGAAATTACGATGATGGTTATGTCTATCCCGCGCCAGTTGGAAGTTTTAAGCCTAATGGCTATGGTTTATATGGAATGGCGGGAAATGTCTGGGAATGGTGTGCTGATTGGTATGGCAAAAGCTATTATGAAAATTCGCCAAAGCATAATCCAAAAGGTCCGTCTTCTGGAAAATCTCGTGTCGTTAGAGGTATCTCTTGGTGTCTTAGCAAACCGAATTATCTCAACGTATCTTTTCGTTATTCAATACATCCAGATCATGCGCTTAATTATGTTGGGTTTCGTTGTGCAAAAGACAAGTAGTATTTAAGATTGCATAAACGAATTAATTTTACAAATCATTGTGATAGGAAGGTGAGTTAAAATGTCAGAGTTAAAGATAAAATCAAAAGAGGAATGCAAGTATGACGCTATTGCACTTGGTGAAGTTATGATGAGGATCGATCCGATGGATGTCCCAACGCCAAGAGCAAGAATCGCTAGGATATGGCACGGCGGAGGAGAGACAAACGTTGCGGAAGGTCTATCCTATTGTTTCGGATTTAGAACCGCAGTTATTACCGCATTAGTTGATGACGGTATCGGCAGAAATATTGAAAATCAACTTCGTGAGGCAGGAGTTGACACAAGCCTTATTATCTGGTTTAACACCAAAGGCAAGGGCAAATTCTCCACAGATGAAAAAGGAACATTGATGAACGGTATAAACTTTACATATATTGGTAAAGGCGTTATACCATCAAAGACTGAATATTACAGGGCGCATACCGCAGTCAGAGAGTTAAAACCGGGCGATATAAATTGGGACGAGATCATGCCAAATACAAGATCGTTCCATTGTGGAGGGATATTCACACTTATATCTCCAACATCATCAGAAGTCGCATTAGAGGCGTATCAAAAAGCTGGTGAATATGGCGCCTTTAAGTCGTTTGATCTTAATTACAGATCAAAAGTTGAACCGAACAAAGAAAGGGCTCGCTCTATAAACAAAAGCATAGTCCCTTATGTAGATTTCCTTGTCGGCAATCAAAGCGATTTCTTTGACGCACTCGGATATGAATCAAAGGCAGTTAAGGAAGATGACCCCTTTGATATTTGGTTAGAATCCTATTCAGAGATGCTCAGACGAGTTGCAAAAGATTTTCCAAACTTGAAACTCATTGGGACACAATTAAGAGGTGCTTTGACCGCAGATAGAATAAATTGGGGGGCAGTTCTCTACGATACAAAAGAGGACAAAATACATCAAGCAGTTGTCAGAGAAGGCATAGAGATCGCAGATAGGACAGGTGGAGGTGACTCCTTTATGTCAGGCGTTATAGCGGCGATATTGAATGGAAAAAGCGTCGCTGATGCTGTCCAATGGGGCGCTGCTCATGGTATACTTGTCCAAGAGACACCGGGCGATACTACTATGGTGAAACAGGCAGACGTAGAAGCGGAAATCAAAAGGGCTATGTCTGGCGGAGGCGTTAGTGCATTAAGATAAAAATGGAGGAACAAATAATGTTAATTTCCGCAGTGCAGGTCGTTTTAATTGCATTAACCACAGCAGAAACGCATTCAGATGCAATAAACCTATCAATTCATTATCAAGTGCCAAGAACGGTCGGCAGAAACGGTTGGCTAATTGTTGATAAAGAAGTAACTTGGAAAGCATCTGAAACTGCTATCATAATCGTTGATATGTGGGATAAGCATTGGTCTTGGGGGGCGACTGAACGAGTTAATATAATGGCGCCAAGAATGAATTTCGTTATTAAATCCGCAAGGGCAAAGGGCATTACGATAATTCACGCACCATCGGACACGATGGATTTTTACAAATATCATCCAGCGAGAATGAACGCAATGTCAGCACCGCCAGTAACTCCGCCAGAACCTAAACCACACGACGATCCTCCTCAACCAGTTGATTCGTCAGATGGTGGGTCTGATACTGGCGAAACTGAAAGTTACAAAGCTTGGCATCGTCAACATCCAGCTATTGAGATTGACGACAAAGATTATATCAGTGATAACGGTCAGGAAGTATATAATATCTTATCACAAAAGAACATAAA
>DTPJ01000627.1 GCA_011334435.1 Candidatus Poribacteria bacterium
AATCTAATTGGGCATTGGCCTCTTGATCAAAACTCTGGAGAGGAAGTCAAGGACGTCGTAGGTGGGCATCATGGAAAAATAATAGGAAAAGCCAAATGGGTTCGCGGTCAATTTGGAAATGGATTACAACTTACAGCGCCAAGTAACTATGTTGAGGTTCAAAAAACCAAAGACTTAGAATTATCCACAATAACACTTGTCGCATGGGTCAATTTTGATTCTGTTGCTGGTCGGCAAGAAGTCGCCTCTTATGCAGATAGCTACGGCATATTCGCGGAAAATGGAATATTTAGAGCCTTGCTTTATAATGGAAATAATTGGAATACCGTTAATGGGACTACCAGAATAGAGCAAGGGAAATGGTATCAGACGGCTTTAACTGTCGCAAAAAATGGAATAGCGCTTTATGTAAATGGAAAACTTGATGCTGAAGCGGTTACGCCTGCTATCGCATTTCAAGACTTTCCATTATGGTTTGGCGGTGGCCCTGCTGATAATCAATTCTGGCTGACTGGAACAATTGACGAGATTGAAATATGGAATGACACTCTTCCTTCCGCAGAGATAGAAAAATTGTATAAAAATCCTCCATCGTTAGGTGCTGTATATCCAATTGATAAAATAACTACTTTGTGGGGAGCGATTAAACGTTAAAAGATTGATATTTGGATTTCAAAACATTCATTATTAAAAGATTAACTCGGTCAAACATTGCTATTCTATGAAATGCCTGAGCTTATATACGAGCCTCAGTCACAGAAATTCCTCATCAACTATATTTTCAAAAGGATAAGAATTTGGTAAGATAATAGTGAGTCCCCTTGGGGTTCTCTTTTCTTTTTTCTTTTCTCTTATTAAATAAAACTTAATAATATCAAGGGTTTGTAGTTACTTACCCTTGTCAACCCAAGGGGATAAATAGAGTGTAATTCAAATTTTAGGCAAAGATCAGAAGGATGCAATTCAAAATCAAGGCAAGGATAATTTAGATAATTTAGCCACAGAATAACTCGGAAAATAAACACTGAATATAAGATATTGAACAAGAATAAATCACTGTCAATTACAGATCACTGATTACTGATCACTTTTCCATGTGTTTCTGTGGCTAATAACCTTTTACCTAAAATTTGGAATAGATTCTCCTGGTCGTCTTCAGAATTCTATATTGACCTTGTAATTAATACTTGGTAGGATTCAATTGCACTGAATAATATGGAAGAACCAAAAATTGCTTTTTAGATATGTAAGGGGACAAGACATGCTAACTTTTAGATTGAAAATATTGCTGTTTTTAATTTTGGCATTAGGTATAAACTCTTGTTCTCTCTTTCATAGTTTTATCGGAGAAAAAGTAAAAGAACCGCAAGTAGATTTTGTTGATGTTAAAATATCAGGGTTATCATTTAACGGATTTGATTTGCTTTTTGATTTAAAAGTTAAAAATCCCAATAAAATAGGAGTAAAATTAGCGGGATTTGACTATGATTTGTTATTAGATGGAAATTCTTTCTTAACGGGCAATCAGACCAGAGGAATTGAAATACCATCTCTTGGTGAAGAAGTTATTCAATTGCCTGTAAGTTTAAGTTTTCTTGACATATATAGAACGTTTCAAAACTTACGGGATCAGGGGTTATCAAACTATCAGATGAAATTTGGATTTTCATTTGAAATGCCCATTTTGGGTGTCATTCGGATACCTGTTAGCAAATCAGGGGATTTTCCACTGATAAAAACTCCCAAAATAAGTCTGGAAAGTCTAAATATAGAAAAACTAAATATTACAAATGCTGATATGAAATTACGATTAAAGGTAAACAACCCAAATGTTTTCGCTATGATATTAAAAGGCGGAAATTATCAGCTTAAACTCAATAATCAAAATATATTCTCAGGGGTGATGTCAGATAAAGATGTTCAGATCAAAGAAAATAGCGATGGTATAATTGAAATGCCAATCTCATTAGATTTTCTCAACGTCGGAAAATCTGTTTATCAGATGCTCAGTGGAAATAAGTCACTCAGTTATGACCTGGTCGGCAATTTCAATTTAGGGACATCGCTTCCATTAATGGAAAAAGCAGAACTACCTTTTGAAATTTCAGGAAAAACAGATTTAATCCGTTGAAATAGGAGTTAGATATGTTTCCGATACGCGATACTGTCCAATCAAGAACACCGCCGATAATGACTGTTGTTTTGATTATAATTAACGCAGTCATTTTTATATATCAGGTATCCTTAGGTTCTCGTTTAGATGATTTCATATCAGCCTTTGGGTTTGTCCCAACAAGGTTCTTTCATCTATTAGAGAAAGGCAATATCTTTTTTGGCGTATTGCCATTATTTACAAGTATGTTCCTTCATGGAGGATGGTTTCATATTATCGGCAATATGTGGTATCTTTGGATATTTGGCGACAATGTTGAAGACCGAATGGGACAT
This sequence comes from Candidatus Poribacteria bacterium, assembly GCA_011334435.1. Taxonomy (GTDB): domain Bacteria; phylum Poribacteria; class DTPJ01; order DTPJ01; family DTPJ01; genus DTPJ01. Next base: position 2,449 of record DTPJ01000627.1, read on the forward strand.
ATAAGATTCTTTTTCTTTTATATACTATGTGGGATATGTGCTGGTTTGTCTCATGCTTTTATGAATTTCAGATCAGGCATTCCAACCGTAGGTGCAAGTGGGGCAATAGCTGGCGTTATGGGGGCATATTTCATTCTTTACCCAAGAGCAAGAATATGGACATTAGTCCCGATTTTTTTCTTTGCACAGTTTGTTGAGATACCAGCTTTTGTATTTCTTGGATTTTGGATTTTAATGCAATTATTCATCGGGACATTCTCTATGGGCATGGGACCTCTTTCAGGCGGTGTCGCATGGTGGGCGCATATCGGCGGATTTATTGCCGGCGCATTATTGATCTTTGTTTTCAAGAGAAGAGAAAAATTTATAACCAGACGTTTCGCTGATGAGTATAGACCTTGGTAAATTTTAATTCAGGAGGCTTTGTAACATGTCTCTGATATTTCAGATTTTCTGGATATTTATTATGATAACTGCCCTATTTCCCGTCTTGCAAAGACGTATGCTGGAAACTGCAAGGCTAAGGCTTATCAAAAAGTTTGAGATGAAGCGTGGCAGTAGAGTTATCGCTCTTATTCATAGGCAAGAGTCCATGAATCTATTAGGTTTTCCTATCATCAGATATATTAACATAGAGGATTCAGAAGAGGTCATAAGGGCAATTAATTTAACTGATGATGATATGCCTATTGATTTAATTTTACATACTCCGGGTGGTTTAGTTTTAGCAACAGAAAGGATAGCCTGTGCATTAAAAAGGCATAAAGGCAAGGTAACGGTATTCATACCGCATTATGCGATGTCTGGCGGGACATTGATCGCCCTCGCTGCTGATGAAATTGTTATGGACCCAAGTGCCGTGCTTGGTTCTGTTGATCCTCAGGTCGGCGGATTCCCTGCCGCTTCAATACTGAAAGTCGTTGAAACCAAAGATAAAAATGAAGTTGATGACGAAACATTTATTCTTGCAGATATATCGCGAAAAGCAATGAAACAATTAAGAGAATGCGTCAGGGATATTCTAAAAGACAACATGAATTATGAAAAAGCCGATGAAATAGCAGATTTGCTTACAAGAGGCGAATGGACTCATGATTATCCAATAACCGCAGAGGAGGCTAAAAATATTGGTTTGCCTATATCAACTGAAATGCCAGAGGAAGTATATCAACTTATGAACCTGTTTCCTCAGCCGAGCAATAGACGACCTTCCGTCCAATATATACCTGTTCCCTATCATACCGAGGAAAGAGGGAAAAAAATCGCAAGTAAATGATTATAGAACTAATATTCAATGGAGTGAAAATTGAAGATGAATGAAAATCTTACAGCACAAGAGATAATTGAAATTGCCATTGAAATAGAGAAAAATGGCAAGGAATTCTACCAAATAATGGCGGATTCATCAAGCACTGTTCCGCTTAGAGATTTGTTTAACTATCTTTCCGCAGAAGAAGACAAACACAGGCAAAAGTTTGAAGAAATCCTAAAATCTGCGGGAGGATACCAAATATCAGATATTTATTATGCTACCGAATATATGGGTTATATGAAAGCGATAGCAGATGAAAGAGTTTTTGCAAAGGATATATCTTATGTTGACATAGTAAAGGAGTTAAAATCGCCAAAACAGGCAATAGAAAT
>DTPJ01000104.1 GCA_011334435.1 Candidatus Poribacteria bacterium
AAGGGATTTATCACTTTATTCAAAAAAGGAAAGGAGCATTAAAAATGGAAGACAAAGGTGAAATTGGAAAAATCATTTTGGCATTTGTAGTTGGTGGTGTTGTCGGTGCTTTAACAGGTATTCTTTTAGCCCCTGCTTCTGGTGCTGAAACAAGGAAGAAGATAAAAGACGCTTCTTTGACAGCAAAAGAAAAGGCTTTAGAAAAGATTGAAGATGCCAAAGAAGGAGCATCAAGCATCCTCGCTCGCGGAAAAGAAAAGGTCAGCGAGTTCAAAACTTCTGTATCCGCTGCTGTTGAAGCTGGAAAAGAAGCCTATAAGCATAAAAAAGAGGAACTGACTTCCGAATCTAACGAAGAAGCGTAATCAGTGATCTGTGATCAGTAATCAGTGATCAGTAGGTTTTGCGTTGATGACCTACTTTTCACTGATCACTAATAAATCTGTGTTAATTCATCTATTCTTTAACAAAACTCGCCTAATAGAAACCGCTTAATATGGATATACAAATACTAAAAGCATTATTGAACGACGTAAAATCGGGAAATATAAGTGTTGACGATGCACTTGAACAGCTTCGTAAATTGCCTTTTGAAGACATCGGATTTGCCAAGATTGACAGCCATCGTCACATACGTTGCGGATTTCCTGAGGTCATATTTTGTCAAGGCAAGACAATTGATCAGACCGTCAAAATAGCCCAAAGAATATTAGATGATGGAAATAACCTTTTAGCTACGAGAGCGTCAAAAGACATATACGAAGCGATAAAAAAAATTGAGCCGTCAGCACAATATAATGAACTTGCCAGAGCAATAACCGCTGTAAAAAGAGAGATTGAAATACTCAGTGAAGGTGTTATACTTGTTGCAAGTGCAGGGACAGCAGATTTGCCCGTTGCCGAAGAAGCGGTTGTTACAGCAGAGATGATGGGAAATCGTGTAGAACGTCTCTATGACGTCGGTGTAGCAGGACTTCATCGGCTATTGGGAAATAAAGAAAAACTATTTTCTGCCAATGTTATAATTGTCGTTGCAGGTATGGAAGGTGCTTTGGCGAGCGTTATCGGAGGACTTGTAGATAAGCCTGTCATAGCTGTTCCTACAAGCGTTGGATATGGTGCAAGTTTTCATGGGCTATCTGCTTTATTGACTATGTTAAATAGTTGTGCATCAGGTGTTTCTGTTGTCAATATAGATAATGGGTTTGGTGCTGGATACTGTGCCTCATTGATCAATAGATTAACTAATAAAACTAAATAATATACTATCCAAGAAAGGAACTCACCTATCATAATAACCTACGAAGTAAGCTAAAAAATTGTTTATTTTTAATATTTTTTTGATCTCGTGTTTTAAGGAGAACGAAAAGCATGTCAGAAATAGTTGATTTAGTTATTGTCGGCGGAGGACCTGCTGGCTTGACCGCAGGCATCTATGGAGCTCGCGCAGGAATTAAAACATTGATATTAGAAAAAATCAGTCCCGGTGGGCAAGTGATAACTACGGATATTGTAGAAAATTATCCCGGATTTACTGAGCCAATTAGCGGAATTGAATTGATTGACAAAATGGTTGAGCAGGCAACAAAATTTGGCGTTGAAATACAGAATACAGAAGTCACTGGAATTGAGTTATCAGAAAATCAGGACTTAAAGATAATACATACGACAAGCGGTGATATTTCTGCGATAGGAGTTATAATCGCCACAGGAGCATATCATAAACATCTTGGCGTCCCTGGCGAAGACCGCTTTTGGGGAAGAGGCGTATCGTGTTGCGCTACTTGTGATGGCATGTTTTATAGAGGTAAAAAGGTAGTCGTTGTCGGTGGCGGAGATACTGCCATCAAAGAGGCACTTTTTTTGACCAAATTTGCATCTGAGATAACCATTGTCCATAGGCGAGATCGCTTACGCGCTACAAAAGTCCTGCAAGATAGAATTTTTTCCATGTCTGACAAAGTAAAATTTGAATGGAAGTCCATCGTCAAGGAGATCATAGGCGAAAATAGCGTAAATGCTGTCAAATTAGGTTATGTTGATAGCGATGAGGAGAAAATTCTGAACTGCGATGGTGTTTTTATATTCGTCGGCTTTACGCCAAGCACTGATTTTGTGCGTGGATTTGTAGAAATGGACGAAAGAGGGTATATAATCACAGATGAAAATATGAGGACATCTGTCCCTGGTGTGTTTGCATGTGGAGATGCGAGGAAAAAATTGCTCAGACAGATAATAACTGCCTGTGGAGAAGGGGCAACTGCTGCGTTTTCTGCTGAACAGTATATAGAAAATATAAAAGGATCAGCTTACGAATAAAGCTACCAAGGGGGGAGAAAACTTGGATTCTGTAAGGAATTTTGATGTGTTCATGCCAACACGTATCATTTTTGGCGTAAGTAGAGTAGCAGAAATTGGGAAGATTACTAAAACTTTTGGAAAAAAAGCATTGCTAATCACTTACAAAGACACATCAGGTATGGAAGACACCATAGAGAAAACATCTGATCTGCTTAAAGAAGAAGGAATATCAGTCATCAGATATTCTGACGTTGTGCCAGACCCTCCAACAGAGATCATAAATCAAGGGGCAAATATTGTTAGAAAAGAAGATATTGATGTGCTGATCGGGCTTGGCGGAGGCAGTGCGATTGATTCGGCGAAAGCCATTGGAGTTGTTGCTGTAAACGGCGGTGATGCTTGGGATTATATGGCTTGTAACCCTGAATGCAAGAAGTTTGAATCTGCAATGCCTGTGATCGCCGTCCCAACAACATCAGGGACAGGAAGTGAGACAACCGCAGTTGCTGTCCTTACAAGAAAACAGATAAAATCAAAAGGGTCTATCGTTAATCCTGCCATATTTGCAAAAGTTGCCATAATTGATCCTGAACTATCATCAACAATGCCACCTTCTCTTACTGCTTCCACAGGAATAGATGCTTTTGGGCATGCTATGGAAGCTTTTTTGTCAAAACGTTCAACGCCTTATGTTGAAAGGCTTTCGCCAGAAGCAATGAAGTTGATCTGGAACAACCTTCCTTTGGCTTATGCAGATGGTAGCAATATGCTTGCAAGGGCTAATATGGCTTGGGCAAGCACTTTGGGCGGAATGATGCTCGCTCAATCTGGTGTTATCGGTGTCCATGCTTTATCACAGGCACTTGGGGCGCATCTAAATATACCACATGGCATAGGCGTTGCTATTGCAACTCCATTATTTCTTGAATATAACCGCCATGAATCATCAAAAAAATACATTCAACTTGCCAAAGAGTTAGGAATTGGCGAAGGGCTAAAAGATGATGATATTGTTGATGAATTCATAAAACAAATAAATGATTTCCTAAAAAAATTTGGTATGCCTAACGATCTTAAATCATATTCTCACAAAATAAATAGGCAAGAGTTGATTGAAAATGCAATGTTCAATGCCCCATTATCTTTGGTTAATAATCCACGGGAATTGACTATTGAGGATATGGCAAAGATGATTGACAAGATAATTTAATAGCTAACTCCGTAATTAGACAAATATGACGCATAATTGAAAAAGTAGCGTTGCAATTTTATACATAAGTATATAGATCAAAAATGCAAGTATCATTGAAAAATTGAGCATTCATGCCAATTGATCGGGTTGGCATAAGTTTTGCTAAATAATTAAATGAGTTTATTTGCATCAATGAAATCTATTATATTAGTTTCTAATTTAGCAAATTTTTATTCAATTCATTGCTTAATCTGAAGATCGGACATGAGTTCGGACAATTTATTATCTAATTAAATTATCTAGGGAAATCCCTCTAAATCTCCCTTTTCCAAAGGGAGACTTTAATGATCTTTTCCAAAGGGAGACTTTTATGGCTTCCCTCTTTGAAAAAAGTAACTCTATTAGTTTCCCCCTTTGAAAAAGGCATCTTCCTTATCTTTCCCCCTTTGAAAAAGGGGGATAAAGGGTATAGGCGTTAAGTTAAGGGAAAAACGTTATTTTTAATATGAGATAATGTTGTTTTTAGCCCCGAAGGGGCGCCATATTTATAGAAACGATAAACGCCAAAATACAAAGCTCCAGCGGAGCGA
>DTPJ01000509.1 GCA_011334435.1 Candidatus Poribacteria bacterium
ACCGCTATTTGCTGTATTCCATGTTGGCGTCTGCAATCCAATCCCAGTAAAGCTATCCAAAGCTAAGAAAGTCTGTCCGATATTTTTCTTGGCTTCTTGCAGACCAAATGGAAACCATGTATCCATTATAGCAGCCTGAGGTGCGATGACTATCAATTCAACCCATACATTTGTCTTACTTAGGCGATATTGAAGCCTAAAATCAGCTTTTCCGCTTTCTAATGGGACATCATCTCTCCATGCGGTTAAGACTTCCTTATTAGGACCATCTGGATATGGGTCTTTTTTCGATCCCCAACAACCCACTGTTCCAACGAGATCAGATAGTTCAATATAATATAATCCAGGAGGCTGAACATTCTTTGGAAAATCAAGGTTTGACCAAGAGTTGTCAACAACGTTTTTAAATTCCTGAGTAATAATAAGTGTATTTCTTGGAGGTTCAGGATTCGCAGAAAACGATGGGACTGACAACCCAACAAGACATAGTATAACAACTAACCAGAGCATTTTTTTGATTAACATCAAAATCACCATCCTTTGTGATTCAAATGACCTGCTTGATTTATGCTCCTGCGACCTTTTCCAGTGGTTGTCTGTTGCCGAAATTTATCTGAGGTCCATTATTTGGTTTTGCCCATTTTACTGCATTAGCTATTATTTTCATCACGTTTTCGTTATAGTAAGTCGGATAGCTTTCATGCCCGGGTCTAAAATAGAAAACTTTGCCTTTATTGCGATAATAACAGCATCCGCTTCTGAAGACCTCTCCACCTTGAAACCAGCTTATAAATACAAGCGTGTCTGGCTCAGGAATATCAAATCTTTCACCATACATTTCCTCATGCTCTATTTCTATATATTCGTCCAAACCTTCTGCAATTGGATGTCCCGGCTCAACGACCCATATACGTTCTTTTTCTCCTATTTCGCGCCATTTAAGATTACAGGTTGTTCCCATCAATTTCCTAAATATTTTAGAGAAATGTGCAGAATGCAGGCAGATAAGCCCCATACCATCAAGGACTTTATTATAGACTTTATCAACAATGGCGTCTTGAACTTCATGATGAGCCATATGTCCCCACCAGATCAGAACATCAGTATTCGCTAATACGTCATCTGTGAGACCATGTTCTGGATCATCAAGAGTTGCAGTTCTAACTTCCATTCCCTGATTTGCAAGGTATTCTGCGATAACACTGTGCATTCCTTTCGGATATATCTTAGCTATATGTTCGTTGGTTTTTTCATGACGACCTTCATTCCATACGGTTACACGAATTCTATCTGCCATAATTATTTTCTCCCTCTGTTTTTGGTTAAATATTTTAAGTTTCATTACCTATAACATCAATCATATTACCATATTTAATTCAAGTTTTCAAGTGAACATTTCTGAGCGCAAAACTAATAGTAATTGACATGAGAAAAAAAGTTTGTTAAAATCTGATTATAATCAAAATTCATTTTAATAATGAATTAGATATTATTATATGGTTTTTGAAGGGCAAGCCTGTCTGATTCTTTTTCGGTTACTTCTTGTCCAATGAATAGGAGGTCAAAAAATGGTAAGAGCAAAATTCATCGTATTCTTCTTTGCAATGGCTTTTATGTTTGCAATTATAGGATATTCCCATTCAGCAGCACCAGTGAATATCCTAAAAAATGGCGGATTTGAAAGCGGTGCTATGGACCCGTGGACTACTTATGGCGACTTTGTGAAAGCTGAAGTTTTGGCTAAAGACGCAATAGAGGGCAAATATTGCCTCCATCTTATTTTAAGCAAAAAAGGTGCAAATTTCTGGGATGCTGGATTACAAAATACAAACCAAACATTCGTTAAGGGGAAAAAATACACGCTTTCTGCATATTTGAAATCCCCACAAAAGCTCCAGATCAATTTCAAGCCTGAACTTGCAAAAGACCCTTGGACTGGCTATGGTGATAAAATATTCACAACAACAGATAAATGGCAGGAATATTATGTCACAACGCCAGTAATGGCTGCTGATGTTAGTCCCGCAAGCATAACCTTCCATATAGCTTTTGACGTTGGTGAGTATTATATGGACGCCGTGTATTTCTATGAGGGAGATTATGTCGCTGGATTAATTTCTCCTGTTAAACCAGATGACAAAACCGCAACAACTTGGGGACAGATTAAAAATAGATAATCCCTATACAAATCTGACAGGAATTGCTTTTTAATAACGGGCGATCAATGAGGTTAATTGGTTGCCCGTTAATATTTTTAAAAACCGCCGAAATTATGACTATATCCTTAAAATTATTGACTTTTGATGCAGTATTTAAAAGGGATATGAATAAAAGGGATACGAAATAAATCTGCATACATAGATCGATAACGGTATGGCTAATCAGATACCAGTTTTGCCACTGTTTCAGCATCTAACTTTTTGACGATTTCTGTTATCAGTTTCACGGTATTATCATAATCGTCTCTGTTTATTATGCCTGAGTGACTGTGAATGTATCTGCACGGAACACCGATGACAACGCTTGGCACACCACGCATATTGATATGAATCGTCCCAGCGTCAGTCCCTCCACGCTCCATCACATCTAATTGCAGTGGAATATCTTTTTCCTTAGCTATGTCAATGATAAGGTCTCGCAACTTTATATGTGGTATCATGCTTGAATCATAGAGCAATAGGGCGGGACCTTTTCCTAACTTTTGCATTGATTCCTCTTTCTTTCCTCCGGGAACATCGCTGGCGATGCCTACTTCAAGGGCGATCCCAATATCCGGTTGAATTGCCCAAGCACTTGTCCTTGCACCTCTGAGACCGACTTCCTCTTGAACCGTCCCTACACCATAGACGGTATTTGGATGATCTTCATTTACTAAATTTTTTATCACATCAATAAACAACGCACAACCAACACGATCATCCCAAGCCTTTGCGAGATAAGACTTTCCATTGCTCATAACTTGGAATGGACTGAAAGGTATGATCGGATCACCAGGGCGGATACCAAACTCATCAGTCGCTTGTTTCGCACTTTCAGCGCCGACATCTATAAACATATCCTTCCTATCAACAACTTTGTTACGTTCATCGTCTGAAAGTATATGCGGAGGTTTAGAGCCTATTATCCCGTGAACATCACCCTTATGTGTTTTAATAACGACCCTCTGTGCTAACATAACCTGATTCCACCAGCCACCGAGAGTGCCAAATTTAATGAAACCCTCATCTGTGATAAATTTGACCATAAATCCGATCTCGTCAGTATGTCCTGCTAACATTATTTTTGGCGTTTCACTTTTACCTGTCTTTTTGCAAATAATACTTCCAAGATTATCATATTCAATCTCGGCAATGTCCTTTAAATGTTTTTTAATCACTTTTCTAACTTCGTCTTCATAGCCAGATACCCCAGCAACATCGGTAATTTCTTTTAGCAGTTCAAGAGTCCGATCTTCATTCATTGAAATACTCCTTTCTGTTCATTTTACAAAAAACATTGAAAAAATAAGGGATAGAGACGCACATTTTAACAGATTTTAACAACCCGTTAAAATTAATTAATTTATTAATTAATAAAAATATCATATTTTAACATTTGTTAAAATCGTAAAGACGCTTATAAATCCAATATTTGCAAACATTTTAATAACTGCCTTCGGCGTTAACGCCCTTTTTATGAGGGTTTACGGAATTTAGGAAATGATTGACTGAAAACGAAGAGCCTTACAGATAAAAAAATAAAAATTTTAACAATTCGTAATTTTTTTTATGATGGTCTTAGACTAATAAAATCAACGATCTAAACCAATATACTTAACCCCTGTATAGTAAAAATGCTTGATTTTACTGCATTTTTCTGCAATTTTCTTCTTGACTTTCAATTTTAAAAGTTATAATATAATAAGAAAATGGGAAATTATGGCATAATATGGCATAAAATACCATTGAAAAATTAGTAAAAAGTAGATATTATCTATATTTTTTGTTCTTTTAAGCTTTTTTATTTTGATTTTTTAGCAAAATCATCTTTTTATATCTCTTATATTTTAATTGATCCAAAGAATTTTATCAATATTTTTTA
>DTPJ01000756.1 GCA_011334435.1 Candidatus Poribacteria bacterium
GATGCGGGGCAAACATGGAACAGAGAGGAACGATTAACAGATACGCCAGATGAGTCTTGTCAACCTGCCATAGCTTGTGATAGCAGAAATGTATATGTTGTTTGGAAAGAAAAAAGCGAGAAGAAATCACTTATATATTATAAATACTGGGATGGCAAGATATGGAGCGATAATATATTAATTTCTGCTGATCTCAACGACAGTCGCCGACCTGATATTGCAGTGACAACTGTTTCGCCAAACTCTTATCTTTATGTTGTATGGGAAAGTGTCATAAAATCTGATGGAAAAGAAAGAATAATAGCATATTTAGTCAGAAGCACTGACGGTGGAAGGTCTTTCTCTGTCCCAGAACCGATAATTCAAGGCGAATGGGAAACAAAAGAACCGTCAATTTTCTGTGGTGCAAGAGATGCTTATATTGCTTGGGCAGATAATAGAGATGGCACATGGAACATATTCTTTAGAAGATGGGGAGAAGTCCAACGTAGCCCTGATATAAGGCTATCATCAATTCCGAATTGCAGTTTCCCATCAATTGGTGGATTAGAGCCAAATATATATGTCCTTTGGCAATGTGTGGAAAGTAAAGCGGTTTATAACGATATATACATGTCTTTTAGTTCTGATTTTGGAAACTCATGGTCTATTTCATCAAGATTAACCAAAGGTGAAGCGGAATCAGTATATCCAAAAGTTGCGGTTTTAGCAAAATCGGATCGTAGAAATGATATTCAAGCGTGGTTTTTCTGGCAAGATGGACGAAATGGAGAATGGGAGATATTTTTTTCTACACACCAACCTAATGAAGATGTATCAGAACCAGCCCCGATTGTAAGCTCTAATAAGCCATCTGTACTGCCAAATGTCACAATAACACCCGGTCAGGTGCATTTGTTCTGGATTTATGTTGAGAGTGATATAAAATCTAACATTTTCTATATGTGTAGGGATACTCTACCACCAAAACAGCCGGGGACGCCATCACATTTTGACCTTTCCGCTAATCCGGGCTATGATGACGATAAAATAGTCACATTTACATGGTCATCATCAAAATCCTCAGATGTGGCAAAATATAATGTCTATGTATCCATAGATAACGGCGATTTTAAATTTATAGGGGACACAGATAAAACTTCGTATAATTTGACAGGAGAAAGCGGAAAATCATATAGAGTTTATATATCTGCTATTGATAAAGTTGGAAATGTTGGCATTCCTTCCTCAATCTCTGAAAAAGTTATATGTGACCCTGATCCGCCAGAGATCTCAATTCATTCTCCTAAATCAAACTCCATTATTCGCGGGGAAGTTCCGATCAATATAAGTGTCTATGATGAGAATTTCCATTCTGCTTGGCTTGAATATGGATCAAGTTCATTTCCATCATCTTGGGAACTTTTAGCAGGACCTTTTTATAAAAATTTAGAGCGAGAACAGGTGTTGTTATGGGATACTAAAGGATTAGACGGCAGATATACTATCAGACTGATCGCTATTGATAAAGCAGGAAACGAATCCAAAGTGGAGACCTTATTCAACATAGATTCACGTCCTCCACTTCCAATATCATCGGGAGAAATTGAGCAAATAACGCCATCAGAAGTAAACTGGATTTATACAACTCCATCATGGTCGCCTTATGGTGACAGGATAATTTTTTCCTCTAATGAAGGCGGGACAGTTGATCTGTGGATTATGTCGTTAGATGGTCGCAATAAGACACGGCTTACAAGAAATACAGATATAGAAAGACATCCAGATTGGTCGCACGCGGGAGATATGATAGTCTTTGAGTCTATCCCAGCGATCACTGGGTCAGAAACTGAGACTATAAAATGGAAACTTTGGCTTATCTCTTCTGATGGTAAAAACTTAAAGCAAATAACATTCGGCGATGGATCAGATAACAATCCCGCATGGTCTCCTGACGGATCATCAATAGCCTTTGATTCAGATATTGACGGTGATAGGGAGATATTCTTGATTACAAATATGAATAGAGTTATAAGCGGATCACAGCCGATTATTATTAAATTAACAGACAATAGATGGGACGACAGAAATCCCAAATGGTCTCCTGATGGTTCAAAGATCATATTCCAATCAAATGGGAAAGGGTCTTATGACATAATGGAGATGAACGTTGATGGAAGTAACATTAAATCTTTAATATCAACTCCCGCAGATGAAATTGAGCCAAATTGGTCGCCTGACGGTAAATGGATAATTTATTCTATAAAGAACGATGATAAATACGAGATAAAAGCGGTAAGTTATCCTGATCAATCAAAACAGGTTTCGTTGTCAATGTCAGGTGCAGATGCTCATAATGGTCAATGGTCGCCTTATAAGGATATGGTAGTCTATGAGTCACAAGGGAAAATTTTTGTTACAAATATCGTCTATCCTATCGGTGATCTTGAAGCGTTTATCTCGTGGCCAAAGGGCGGTGAAATCCTTTCAGGCAAAGTTGATATAATGGGCATTGTGAAAGGAAACAAATTCTCCCATTATTCGTTATTTTATCTCCCGCCAAACTCTGATGTTTTTCAGCAGATAGGGGGTAATTCTACGTCACAGGTTACAGAGATCGGCTTCTTGGGAAAATGGAACACAGAAGAAATAGAGGGGAAATGCCTTTTAACGCTTGTCGCTTACGGAAAAAACAACGAGCAAGTGACTGATTCTGTATGGGTGATGGTATCAAATCGCTTGCCTTTCATTATAATTGATGAACCAAAGAACGGCACGATTACAGGCGAATCAATAATCAACGTCAAAGGAAGGGCAGAGCCTAAATCAATTGTCACGATAAATGACAATCCCGTCAAATTGAATGATAAAGGGGAATTCTCTCAAAAAATCCAATTATCAGAAGGGTCAAACAAGATCACCGCAAAAGCTATCATAGAAACAGATAAAAGTAAGGAATGGAAGGTTGAAAGAACTGTTATTTTAGATACAAAACCGCCAAAATTGACTGTTGAATCGCCTATTGATTTCCAAGTTGTTAATCTGCCTTATATTACTGTTAAGGGCAATGTTGACGAAAAGGCTGAAGTAAATGTCCTTTCAGCGAGGGTATGGATTAGTGATAATGGGAACTTTGAACGTAAAATACCGATTAAAGAAGGAATGAATATCATATCAATAAGTGCCTTTGATGGTCTTGGACATTACACTTCCATTGAACGGAGGGTAATATATCAAAAAGAGACGGACATAACATCTGATATTTTCGCTCCTGCTGTTACAAATGTATATCCCGAAAATCGGGCAATTGTGACGAATAAATACTTCCAAATATCAGCGGAAATCATTGACAATATAGGTCTTGATCCATTTAGCATCAAATTTTGGTTTGATGATAATGAGACAAAGGATTATGAATTAGATATAGGGTCAATTGACGAAAATCAGGTTATTGGAATAGATCAATATCCAAAGATCGTCATCTCTTATAGACCAACTTTGCCTATTTCTGAGGGAAAACATAGTTTTAAGATTCAAATTAAAGATACATCTGGAAATCTCGCCGATGATACATTTAGCTTCACAATAGATACAGTTTCACCTCAGGTCATCGTATCAGCGTTTTTAGCAGATACGCTCAATAGAATACGCATTGTTGCCGTGCCAAATAAGGCTTTATCAAGTATCGGGTCTGTTTCAGTGATACCTCAGGAAGAAGTGGGATATTCAATATCATCATTTACGCAAAAAGGCAATTATTATGAGGCTTTTTTTGGTATAATGCCCTCACAGAAAAATATCGTCATAGATTTTAATGCTAAAACCTATTTAGACACAGATGTTTATGCACAAGGTTATTTAGCTTGGAACACAGCTCGTTCTGGGGAAATTATAAAGCTCGGCTCTGAGGGCAATGCACAATTTGTATCAAATCCAATTAATATCAGAACAGGTAAATTATTGATGACGCTCAGAAGCCAAGATGGTCTTTCAGCGGACACATTAGCGTTATATGAAAACGATGCAGATTATAGAAGACTTAAACTTTCGGGATTAATTTATGTTTTATCTGCCTCTCAGGAATTTAAAGAAGGTGA
>DTPJ01000374.1 GCA_011334435.1 Candidatus Poribacteria bacterium
TCATTAGGACTCTTAAGAGCGCGCGCCCATCTTCCCAATTGATGAAATATAAAAGAGCTCTTTTCGATCGTTGATGAAAAACTATTTCTGGATCACAATTATGCGGACCACGAGAGACAACAGCATCTTTTGGGGGAGGAAATACTGGATTCGACACTTTTCCTTCATACCATTGAGTACCATCACTTGAAAAAACAATTGAGGGGTTCTCCCATCTAGCGTCAAGACTTGGGTAAGGCGTTACTGCCATAACATAATATGAAATTCCATCTTTTATCTGTACAACCTTTAGAACTGATGGATGGACTACTTCCCGAGTGATTACATATTTCGGTCGCTTTAGAAAACTATATCTCATGGCATGTAACTGTAAATGGACTTCACACCTATTATTGGTAAGGATAAACGGTATTTGCATTTTATTTTGTATTTTATATCAACTATATTTTAATTTTACTATAGGCGTGTAGACCGAGTCCCAGAGGTTTTCTCAAAATAATGTAGCCTGCATACCATCGTTTTGCTACTTTTGTTAGCCTTAAAGAATTTTCTAGTTTAGCAATTGTATATACTAGTGTCGTGTTTAAAAGATGATAGCTTTCATCAGCTATGTTTCTAGGGGAAACATCGTAGCGAGACCACAGATAGAGATCATAAAGTTTTATATTTTTCTCAAGTGTTAAAAATACCTTTTTAAATGTTCTATAATATTCCGTGTTTTGTGTAACTAGATAAACATCATACAATCCGAACATAGCGAATATTAATCCGTTTAAAACATGTTTAGGCGGTTTTTCTAAAGGATATTCTTCAATCCAAACGTTATCGCCCTCAACAAATAAGCATCCCCCTTCATCTATTGGGGTTAACATGCCCTCAATGAGGCTTTGAGCACAAGTAAGATAGCCCTCATTACCTGTTATAACGTATGCACGAACCATTGTTGACGCCACTAAACCTTGTGTCATGCCAGAAGCCCAATAAGGTTTATATGCTCTTGGAGGGAAGGGGAATTCGATAAAAACCATTTTTCTATTTGAATGATGAAGGTTTTCTGCGTGTTCTAGAAGCCATTGAGTATATTTGAAAAATTTCAAGTAATCACCCGCCTGATAACTTACTATGGCATGTAAGGAAATAGTCGTCGGATTATATTTGAGACCCAAGGGAGCATCATAGATGAACATAGGAATACTATTTCCATCATACACTATCCTTGTATAATGCTTTGATAATTTGAGGAAATAATTCAAGTCAACATAATAACTGTTTAGAATATTTTCTTTTGTAAATGATTTCAAAGAGACCTTATGAAACATATTTTATGTGAGAGAGCTTCTTGTGGCATAGATGAAACAGATTATTTGCACAACAATTATCGATAATAAAAGGTAACTGTTTGATGAGCTTAAATAAAAAATTGGATGTAATGTTTCCTGGAATACCACTTCACCACTATTTAGATTGTATAGTAATAATGTGGGAAAATTTAACAGGTAAACGCCTATCCTTCTACTAGCATATTCCTCTCCTTCATAAAATGGAAAAATGTACTGCGAAGTTCCGTTTAACTGTGTTTCTATTACTTTTGAGAATCGAATGGTCTTTATAAGTCCAATAAATGACATCCCCTTCTCATGAGAAATGGAAAGTACTACCCCCGTTTCATTTGTATTGAGTGATACGTTTACGTTAGTGAAAGGAGTATAGGTACCTGTAAGTGATGGTATCTTAGTATCTAAACGATATATCTTTATTAAATTTCCATTAACAGTTATACTCTCCACAAGCCTTAACCCATACCAATAACTGGATACATCATTCTCATTTAAAGCAAAATCATATATTTGAAGCTCATCAACCAACCCTGGAAAGTAGTGGAAATTAATAAAGGGGGAGCCGGGTCTATCTGAGCCTATTCTAATAGGCTCTCGAAGTTTTAATAACGGCTTTAAAGGACTTTCCAATATTTTCATGCCATCAAAATATACTTTAGTGCCATCACCCACCGTCAGTATTAATTGATGCCATGATCTATCATTGATTACGGGATTTGATTGTAGCGAGAAGACGGGCTTACTACCATCATTAGCGAATATTGATATCCTTCCGTCATTTGTTATGCTTATCGAAAGTTCAATGTATGGATCTCTCCCCTTCATCAGCAACGCTTTACCATATTCAGTAAAGTTCGACGGGAGATCGTTTAGCTTAAACCATAAGACAATGCTATATTCTTCTCCTAGCGGTTTACTTACTTCCACATATTCATTAACTCCATTCAACTCAATAGCTTTACCGAACATTCCATCTACTAGATGCCCTCCATAGAAGCATGTTTCGCTATCGTTGCTCATGGTTTCAAATGATACGAGAAATGGTTTTGGGGTTATCATTACCTCTTCTCTTGGAATATTAATTGAGATAAAGTCTAAACTAACATATTTTTTAATCCACGAATTAGCATATTCATAGTTTACATTTGGATCTAAGCTAATGGCGACCAATGTATTATTGGGAGCAACTCTAAGAAACTTGATGAATTCATCCTCATACATTGGAGGGGGGACTAATAAAATACCATTTGATTCATCTAAGTATGATCTTATTTGAATATACGCATTCGTCATTATTATTGTTTTGCCTTCAGATTTGTATAGGTTATGTAGTTCCCCAGCAACCTTATCATATCCTCTGCTCTTTAAGTAAAGAGAATTACTTATACTCCATGAGAAAGTTGAAAAATTACAAATGATTATAGCAAATAGCAACATGAATATTATCATTTCTTGAGCTTTTATGTATACTTTTGAGCTTCTATTAGCAATTTTAACTTGTACTGTAATTTTCTCACTATTTATAACGTTAATGCATAACGCAGATAAATATGTAGCAAGTTGTAGCAAGAGCAATTCCATCATGGATGTTTGTCTAGGCAATCCCAAAAACATGGCAACTCCCCCCCTCTTTAAAAGTAGATAATGTGTAATGTACAAATATAGTGTAGACGGAAGAATCGCTAAAAGAATGAAATGCCATTTTCTTGACTTTATTAGCTCAGTTAAAGCCATTAAGGACAGCAATATAATCAACGGTATCATAGGTAAAGAATATCTTCTAATATCAGTTAAAGAGTCAAATAAGAGTGAAATATAGTAAATAAAGAATGAGGCAATCATACTCAAGGATAGGATTTTCAAATGTATCTTTTCCCAAAACTCTTTATCGTACTTAAACACAAGTGGAGAAATAAGGAATATTGAGCTCAAAGGTAATGAAACATTATCGACATTACTTGCAGAATAGAATTTATCCATCAAATCATAAAAACTTAAATCAAATACTGTAATTGGATGCCAAGGAGATCTTGTAAACAAACCTATAATAAGTTCAAGTGGGCTTATTACGACAAATTTGCCTACTAATGAAACAACATATTCATTTCTGACAAAATAACCGGCAACGATGAAGGGAATATCTACGAAAAACTCGTAACATAAAATTGTTATGAGCGATAAGTAAAATATCACTTTTCCAGAAAAGCTAGATTCATATACTCTATACTTAGCCATATAAACAATGTAAAGAAGATACAACGTTAGCAATATTAATATGTTTGCCTTTATTAGAAAAATTATTGTTAAAATTATTACAAACTTTAAAAAATATGATAAATTGAACATCACTTCACGATTCATTTGCTCAAGCGACCTCATTAAAAAGTATACGGCTATTAATATTAAAGAGGCGCATACTAAATCGTTGAGAATGAAAGATGAATGAAAGAGTAGCGATGTATTTGTTACGATCAAAATATAGGCAGGAAGTTCTAGAAGTTCAAATTTACCGTTTGCAATTGTTCTTAAAAGAATAACACCAGTTATGCCCATAATTGGTAAAAATAGTGAATTTATCAAATACGCCATTAAAGCGTTTCCACCATTTAACATAGCATAGGAACTAAGCATCACTGTCCACAAAAGTCTTCCATAAATAATCTGCACCACAGGAGAATCATAATATGCCACTCCTGTTGGAATGAGTTCTCCATATGATATCGCTCTTTTTATAAGAA
>DTPJ01000717.1 GCA_011334435.1 Candidatus Poribacteria bacterium
ATAATTGACGGTAAGATTGCGAATATTGACAAAAATATATCAGTCAAAGATGCAGATACAATAGATGCAAGCGGTCTTGTGATCGTTCCGGGATTGATTGATATGCACGTTCACCTCAGAGAGCCGGGGCAAGAACATAAAGAAACCATCAAAACAGGCACAAGATCGGCATTAAAGGGCGGATTTACTTCAATTATGGCTATGGCAAATACTAAACCTGTGATTGATTCTGTGCAGGTTTTAAGAGATGTCCTTGCGCGCGTAAGTGATCAGGCTGTTGTGAACGTCTTTCAAGCGTGCAGTGTAACCGTCGGTATGTTAGGTGAAATGCTGGTTGACGTTGATGATTTAGTCGTCAATGGTGCTTCCGCCTTATCTGATGACGGCAAATCTGTAATGAACTCCCAAATAATGAGAAATGCCCTAATAGCGTGCAAAAAGCATAATATACCGCTCATCTCACATTGTGAATGGATAGATAAAGAATATGAAGGCTGGATCATAAATAAAGGCGAGGTTTCAGAGAAGCTTGGGATTATAGGCATTCCAAATTCAGCAGAGGAACGAATGGTTGAAAGAGATATAAAATTAGCAGATGAGACAGATTCACACATTCATATTGCCCATGTAAGCACTGCTGGATCGGTTGAGTTAATCCGACAAGCGAAAAAAAGAGGCGTTAAAGTCACAGCAGAAGCAACTCCACATCATTTCACATTGACGGATTCAGCGGTTGAAAAATATGGTGCAAATGCTAAGATGAATCCGCCATTGAGGTCAAAGGCTGACGTTTCCGCAGTGATTGAGGGACTGAAAGATGGCACGATTGATGTTATTGCGACAGATCACGCTCCACATGCTGAATACGAAAAAGCGAAAGGGTTAAAAGATGCGCCTTTCGGCATAGTTGGATTGGAAACTTGCCTTTCTCTTGTAATTACAGAACTTGTGAATAAGGGGCATTTAAGTTTATATGAAGCGATAGAAAAAATGACGATAAATCCTGCGAAAATCCTGAACATTAAAAAAGGCACATTATCAATTGGGGAAGATGCAGATATTACGATAATTGATCTGGACAAGGAATGGACGGTTGATCCGTCAAGATTTGAGTCTAAGGGACGAAACACGCCTTTTATTGATCGGAAATTAAGAGGGTTACCAGCGATAACCATTGTCAAAGGGAAGGAGTATAGATTTTCGCTCTCTTATTGTTAATATTTTCGGTTTTATTTTTATGAATATGTCGAGTATTTGGGGGGATTTTTCAAGTCATTGATATTTGAGGAGAAGCAAAATGAGCAATCAAAAAGAAGCAAAGGAATGGTTTTATGAATGCTTTCGTCTTTGCTACGGGCATTGTAATTATAATATTTTTGTTGATGGTAAAAATGGAAAGAATTTTAATAATTGCAAACAACAAAAAGAGAACAGTTTTCAGATCAATTGTGAGCAGAAATATCAGCCTGATGTTGTATTGGAAGACAAGAATGGAAGAATCAGTTTTATAATAGAAATTGAGGGTGGAGATAATACAGATTATGTTAAGAAGGGCGTTCCCGGTGCAATTTTGCTTGCTGATTATTGTATATCAAAGCTGCAAAGGGAAAAAATCATCATGCTATTTATCGCTTTTTGTGAAAATGATGTCAAAAGTATAGAAGGATTAGCAAAGGTTGCGAGAAGTTATTGTCTTAAAAGTATATCCGAAATAAAAGTATGTGATTTTGATTGCTTCAAAAAAGATCCAATAGGAGAATTAAATAAAATTTAATTTCTGTTGAAATTTAATCCCGAAGGGATGACATATTTATAGAAAATAAGACAAACAAATTATAAGCTCCGAAGGAGCGACATAGATCATGGCAGATACATATACACAAATATATATTCACGTTATTTTCACAGTTCAAGGCAGACAAAATCTTATAAGCAAACAATATAAAGATGAACTTTATAAATACATTACAGGCATAATTCAGAGCAAAAAGCAAAAGGTCATAGTCATTGGTGGTATGCCTGATCACATACACATATTAATTGGGATCAAACCAGATATTGCTTTGTCTGATCTTGTCAGAGACGTCAAATCTAATTCATCAAAATTCATTAATGAAAAAAGATGGGTTATAGGCAAATTTAGTTGGCAAGAGGGGTTTGGAGCATTTTCGTATTCACAATCACAATTGGATTCTGTTGCAAGCTATATAAAAAATCAAGAAAAACATCATTCAAAGAAAACATTTAGAGAAGAATATTTAGAACTGCTGAAAAAATTTGATGTTGAATATAATCCGAAATACATTTTTGATTGGATAGATGATCAAACGTAATATGTCGCTCCTTCGGAGCTTAACTTTTGTTTTTGCTTTGTTTTTCTATAAATATTTCACTCCTTCGGAGTTAATTTGATATAACTTTGACAACTACCATTGAAATTTTCGGATATAACCAAATGTAGTCTGTTATTTCTTAGCACCGAAGGTGCGTCATATTTATAGAAAAAATTGATAAAAGCTACATTAGCTCCGAAGGAGCGACATATAAAGCTAAAAACAACAAAGGAAATAAAAAATGAAGGCAATTTTAGCATTAGAGGACGGAAAAATATATGAAGGCGAGGCATTCGGCGCTACTGGTGAACAATTCGGAGAGGTTGTTTTCAATACCAGCATGACAGGCTATCAAGAGGTGCTTACCGATCCTTCATACAAAGGACAAATTGTCGTTATGACCTATCCACTTATCGGCAACTATGGCTGTAACGATGAAGACTTTGAATCAACGAGACCACATGTAGAAGGCTTTGTTGTCAAGGAATACAGCTCCTATTATAGCAACTGGCGGTCAAATAGGAGTTTAAACGATTTTCTTGAAAAATACGGCATTATCGGCATACAAGGCATTGATACAAGGGCATTGACAAGACATCTCAGAAACTATGGCGTTATGAAGGGCATTATTTCAACTAAAGATTTAGATAAAGACAGCCTTGTTGTCAAAGCAAAAAATTCACCTGGGCTTGTTGGACAAGATATGGTAAAAAAAGTCACCTGCAAAAAGCCATACCATTGGGAACAGACAGGTCCAGTAACATTAGGCACGAAAAAACGAGATCAAGACAAAAAGTCACAGGATACGCCAATTCAGCTTGAGCTTGACTTCGTTCGGTCAAACATTGCCTTAAACACTGGATCATTGCCTTTCTGGGTTGTCGCAATTGACGGCGGAATTAAGCACAATATATTGAGAAAACTTCAAACTTATGGCTGTGATATTACAGTTGTTCCTGCCACAACAACTGCTGAGGAGATCATGTCATACGAACCTGATGGCATATTTTTATCAAATGGTCCTGGTGATCCAGAGGGTTTGCCATATATGGTAGAAACAGTTAGAGATTTAATTGGCAAAAAGCCTATATTTGGTATATGTCTCGGTCATCAAATACTTGGACTTGCATTTGGCGGAAAGACATATAAGCTAAAATTTGGACATCGGGGTGCGAATCATCCTGTTAAAAATCTTGATACTCAAAAAGTGGAGATCACGACACAAAATCATGGTTTTTGTGTAGATATGGACTCACTAAAAGGCAAACCTGTTAGGTTAACTCATATCAATCTTAACGATATGACTTGCGAAGGTATGGAACATGAGGAATATCCGATATTCTCTGTTCAATATCATCCAGAGGCATCTCCTGGTCCGCATGATGCGGATTATCTTTTCGCTAAATTTGTGGATATGATGAGAGCAAATATGGACGAAGAGTCATTGAAACTTAAAGTTGGCTATTAAATATTAGGTAGTTTTATATAAGGAGAACTGATGCCGAAACGAACCGATATAAAGAAAATTCTCATAATAGGTTCTGGACCTATCGTGATCGGTCAGGCTTGTGAATTTGACTATTCTGGAACTCAGGCATGTAAGGCATTACGAGAAGAAGGCTATGAGATCGTGCTTGTAAATAGCAATCCCGCAACGATTATGACCGACCCTGAGATGGCTGATAAAACTTATATAGAACCTATAATCCCTGAAGTAGTTGAGAAAATTATAG
>DTPJ01000546.1 GCA_011334435.1 Candidatus Poribacteria bacterium
ATGCTCTTGCATTTTCTCAGGGGCCCAAGTGGTACTCCATCATCTATGTAGAGGGAACCTTCCTCAAAGTGAGGAAAAGGTCCTTTTAATGGTCAAGGAGCAGATAAGCGATAGCTACGGGAAAGGATTTTATCCAATTGGCACTTAAGCAAGCCAGCTTTTGAGAAAATGAGAAAAGAGAAGCATGGGAAAGAAGTTCGGTCAGAGGAGGCACTGGTTGAGGCATAGAAAAGGCATAGAAAATTTGGCACAAAAGCCTTGACACTACCAATCAATGATTTGCACGAGTGTTTATCCATCGCTGTTTACCCAAGGACAAAGTGCGATATACTTTAGGAAGGGGCGGGATGATTGAGATTTAACAAAAAGAAAGTACAGAAAACAATATTGTCGAAGATGATTCTGAGATGGAAAGCGATATTACAGCCATATTTACGTCCATATTATATGTGTAGCCGTTTAGGAACCATCTCTTCTGTGAAGGTAGGACTATGGAAAGACCATTATTCTTAATCAATGACCATAAGAAAGTCGAAGAAGTATACAATAGATCCCAAGAGTACCTTGAGATCCATAGGAATTTAAAGGACGCAATCGCTACCCACCTGTGGGCTTATCATGAAATAGGAGATTTAATACCCGAAACAGTCGACCGCTTTTGGTCCGGCCACTTCTTTCCATTTTCCGAATCTTATTATGAGCTTGAAAACTCTTTCGAACTTTGCATGGAGGGATTCTACCGCTATTCGCTTTTTGCGCTCCGGTGTGTCCTCGAATTGGGAGTCATGGGGTTATATTTTGATAAGGATGACCAAGCCCACATCGATGTTCAAAACTGGCTTCACTCAGTAGACCCGACGCCCCATTTTCGAATCGGTTTACGACGTCTTTTTGAGTTAGAGTATTTCAGACGATTTAACGGGATTTTTTCTTTGCAAAAGGAGGTAGAGGAAATTTACTCAAAACTCAGCGACTATGCACACGTTCGTGGCTATCTCTACAGCACATCAGGACAAACTCGATCCAACTTCAATCAGTTTAATGCTTCATCCTTGCGCTTTTATGTTGGATTAATGACAAAGATCGTTAAGTCTATTGTAATAATGATGCTCCTGAAATATCCGATTGGAATGCAAGATTTACCGTTATGGAAAAAATTTGGCCTTAATTCACCAGTAGGTGGGTTTTTAAATGAAACATCTCGACCAGTTGTTCTAGCCATACTTGATGTTGAAACAAGAGCAGTATTACAGGATATCAGCGACAAAGATCCTCAAGTATTCAGAATTATTAGTGGTATTCTTGCTATGCCTGACCTGCCTGAAGCGCAATTAAAGAAACAAATCGCGGAGTGGGATAAAATGATGGAAGAACGTGGCGCGAAGAGGGAGAAACCAGATGAAGAAGGCATATAAAAAGGCTTTACGAATCCTGGGTTTTACACGTTGGCTTAAGCTCCGAGCGGGGCAAGGCACTAAGGATCAGTTCGGACCATTTGCAAAGGCAGTATAGTTTTTTGCTTGGAGGAATAAATTATGTCTGATAAAAAAAAGCGTTTTAGAATTGATTTTGTATGGGAGATTAAATCTTATGATGAAGCTACAGGAACATATACGGTTAAATTAGTTCCCAATCCTATTAGATATGAGCTGAAAGAGGTAGAAGGAAAGCAATGTTTATATGATAAATTAGATAAACTCTTAATTCCTAAGGAAGTGCTTCTTGATTTAGCAAAACAGGCAGAGGGTCAGCCAATTTATTTCCAGCCCGAAGAAATTGGCAACTCCGCACAATACGTTAAAAGTAGAATGCCAATCATTAAGGCCAGATTACAAGGAAATGAAAGACCAGCGCCTTTTGAAGATAAGTCAGAAGCGTTTCTGGAGGCATTGGCTCAGGATAAATTAGGGTTTGTTATCATGTGCGTTGATATTGTTGGCTCAACAAAACTTGCAATAAATTTGGAACAAGAGGCATATGTTAGACTAATATCCACTGCATTGTATGAAATGAGTGAAATCATTCCTAAATTTCACGGTTTTGTTTTGAAGTACACAGGAGATGGATTAATAGGATATTTTCCAGAGCCGAGCTTTATTACAAAAAATGATTTAGCTATGGATTGTGCCTTGACAATAAGACGACTTGTATACCGTGGGTTAAATCCAATTCTCAAGGAAGAAGGGTATTCAGGTATTGACATAAGGATAGGTCTAGATTCGGGCGAGGCTTACATTGTAACTATAGGTAGCCCTGAGGCTAAGCGACATAAGGATATACTTGGTGCGGTAGTGAGTTTAGCTGCAAAAATCCAGAGTTTAGGCGGACCAGGTGATATTCTTCTCGGCGATGTAACCCTAAGGAACTTACACACAATGTGGCGCCAAATCTGTGAGGAGGTGGAGCTTGGGAGAAACTGGGAGTATAAAGACGAGGAAGGGAAACCCTACAAAGTTCATAAAGTGAAATTTAAAGAGTAACCGACTTGGCTAACATCGGATTGAAAAATCCAAGACTTTCCCTTATTTACTAAGGCAGCTTTTTGGCTGCAAGACATTAGGAGCAACTGTATTCGGGAGATAA
The DNA here is from genome assembly GCA_011334435.1 of Candidatus Poribacteria bacterium. Lineage (GTDB taxonomy): Bacteria > Poribacteria > DTPJ01 > DTPJ01 > DTPJ01 > DTPJ01. The sequence goes on from DTPJ01000546.1 coordinate 2,584, forward strand.
AGGATGAATGAAATTGAACTTGTTCAAAACCTAATTGAAATGGTAAATAAGCTACCACACCGTGATAATCAAAAGTTAGATGCTCTCATAAAGCGGGCGGAGATGATTATCAGAAATGTGTTTGGAGAATCAAGCAAATACCTAAAGGATTTGAGTAGGATTCGTTTCTATCCCATGGTTTACCCTGCGGATGAACAATACTATAACGAAATATGGCTTTCCGGTAGAAACGAGATGTTGAATCTTTTTAACACGATGTTAGAAGAACTTAAATTATTCGGTCCATCCTCAAAAGCTGGCAAGGTGCAAAAAACAGATGTTAAGCTCTCAAAGCAGATATTCTTAGTTCATGGACATGATGATGCAATGAAACAAGCGGTTGCTCGAACGCTTGAAAAAATAGGACTTGAACCGATTATCCTTCATGAAAAACCGAGCGAAGGTCGAACCATTATCGAAAAATTTACCGATTACTCCGAGGTTTCCTTTGCTGTAGTTCTCCTCTCTCCCGATGACATTGCATACCCCAAAGACCGTTCCCCCAAAGATGCAATGCTAAGGGCCCGTCAAAACGTTATCTTTGAACTTGGTTTCTTCATTGGCAAGCTTGGTAGGAACCGTGTGCTTGTTCTTTATCAAGAAGAGGAAAATTTTGAAATGCCTTCGGATTATTCTGGCGTTTTGTATACTCCTTATGATAGCTCTGGGCGGTGGCAGTTTGATCTTATAAAGGAACTTAAGGCCTGTGGTTACGATGTAGATGCAAATAAGCTACTCTGACTTGGAGCTGCGTAAAACACAGTATCTAAGATCCGTTTGGTCACTCCGTAAAGATTCTGTTTTAGTTCACTAGATGCTGTACGTTATCACTCTTTTAGTAGCCTCAAAAGCTGTTGCAGGGGTAAAATTTTCTAATCCCTAATGAGGTTTTTACAGAGTGAATAGGTAATTTGTTTTACCCTCAAAAAGACATTAACCTCCTGTTGATTTATCCAAAACCAAGCCAACGAGAAGGTAATTATTAACCGCATCTGGGGGATTATCTTATCCTGATTACCAAAATACGCAATAATTATTACTGCTCCCGTTCAGAAGGCGATTTAGCCTCGGCCTGCTTCACTTTCATCTTCGCCACTGCGCAGGAACGGGTGGTCATGGTATTAGTTTTTCAGGCCTAACTTTGTTCGTAACAAAAGATAAGTATAGACCAAGATGGAAAAATCGTAGTCAACCCTGTTTCAAAACCCTTTAAATTTTCCCCTTCCTCGGATTCTCTAACGGTGGAACCTTGCCTAGGAAGGCTAGGATGCGGTAGAGGAGGAGAACGCCCTCTAGGCGAGTCAGAGGCTGATCCGGCCTGAAGGTCCCGTCATCGTAGCCCGTGATGATTCCCAGATCGCGCAAAGTCAGGGCCATCTTCCGAGCTTTGCCGTCCCACAGAGTAGGGGAGAGGTCCGGGAAAGGCTC
>DTPJ01000854.1 GCA_011334435.1 Candidatus Poribacteria bacterium
AACTTAATGGCTATGGGATAAAAAGAGATTTAATGTTTTTTCTTGTCATTAAAAATAAATTTGGTTAGCTAACAATTTTTTAATTCAAAATAGTCCAGAGTTTAGTAAAAAGACAGGAATTTTCGGAAATGCTCAGGCAGACTCCTTTAACCTTTAACCTTATTTATTTTAGGAAATGTCCGAAATAATGTCCTAATCTCAGTATTTTTTATTTGATATTATTACTGATTAACTGATCGATTGGTTTACTTTCTGGTTTACTTTCCTCTTTCAATGATTTTCTGAGAATTATAATTTCAACTCGTCTATTTTTGGACATCCCTACTTCTGTATCATTTGGAGCGATAGGTTTATAAGGTCCATATCCTGCCGCAGAAAGCCTATTAGCAGATATTCCGCAATTTTCACTCAAATATTTAAGGACGTTAGTTGCCCTTGTCACAGATAATTCCCAATTAGACGGAAATTGAGCTGTATGTATTGGGCGAATATCTGTATGTCCTTCAATCCTAACTTCATTTGTGATGTCTTTTAAGAATTTCCCTATTTGGTTAAGAATTGGAAATGCTTCATCCTTTATACGTGCCTCTGCGGTATCAAAAAAAACTGACGGTTCTTGCTGTTTTAACGTTATTTGCAATCCTTCGTGAGTTATACGAGTCTCTAAATACTCAGATAGCTTTTGCTTTTCAATATATTCATCAACCTTGCCTTTAAGTTCCATAAGTTTGCCTTCTTCTATTTTTAGTTCCGAACTATGGAGAGGAATATCAACCGCAGATGGCAATTCCGTTAAAACACCGGAAGCAGCTCCTCCTCCAAGGGCTATTTGTATAGAAGCTAACACTTCTTGAAATTTTTGCACATTTAGCGACGAGAAAGCGACTATAAGCACAAAGAAACACACTAATTGAGTCATAAGGTCACCATAAGTAAGTAACCATTCGTCGCCCCCGCCTTCTTCATCGTCTTCGTCAAACTTTCGCTTCTTCATATTCCAACGCCTTTTTCCCTTTTTTCTCTGATATAGATTTCCGCATAGCTGGTGGAAGGAATGTTACCAGTTTTTGGTTAATAAATCTTGGATTAACTTGAGCTTGAATCATAATTACACCTTCAATGATTGCCCGTTTAACGAGAATTTCATCGGCGGTTCGCGTTTTAAGTTTGCCAGCTATTGGCATGCAGAACAAATTAGCCATAATAGAACCATAAAATGTAGTTATTAGTGATACAGCCATAGATGGTCCTATTGTTGATGGATCGTTCATCGTTTTTAACATCGCTATTAACCCTATTAGAGTTCCGATCATGCCGAAAGCAGGGGCGTATTTTGCCAATGTTAAAAATAGATCCTGAGCTCTTTTGTGCCTGCTACTCATAAATTCAATCTCAGTCTCCAAAATGTCCCTTATCTCTTCTGGATTTGCCCCGTCAATAACAAGTCTCATTCCTGTTCTCAGAAAATCATCTTTTACTTCATCTATCTCACTTTCAAGGCTTAACAATCCAAGCCTTCTTGATTTTTCGGCATAAGCAATAAGTGTCTGTATCGTCTCAATAGCGTTATGTTCGCCGGCTTTTATAACTTTAATGGTAATCTTAGAAATTTTAAGAATCTCGGGTAGAGGAAATGCCATCAATGTTGCCGCGACAGATCCTCCGACAGTAATAAGCAGTGAAGGAATGTTAATGAATGTTCCGATACTACTGCCAAGCAGTATTCCAAACAATACAAATCCAATACCCGATAATATGCCTACGATAGTTGCAATATCCATATTATTATCCAATTCTTAATTTATTTATGTTCATTTTAAGTGGAACGAAAAATCTCACAATTATCACAAAAAAGCGTTTTAAGCTCCAATAGGAGCGTTATATTTATAAAACAAAATATAAAAATGGCTCAAATGACATTTATATGTCACCCTAAACGAAGTGAATAGTCTTTCTAATGTTTAAGTATTGGTTTTCTATTGTTATTAGAAGTAAATCTGTTTGAATAAAAACATTTTTTAACTCAAAATTACCCAAAGTTTATTTAAGACAACTCCCTTGTTCCTTTTTAAATGGATCGGGGGAATTGTCTTTAATTATGATAATTTATCTCTTTAAGTTTATTAACTCACCAAGTATAGCATCGCTAGTGGTAACAACCCTTGAGTTCGCCTCAAAACCGCGTTGAGCGATGATCATCTTTGTAAATTCGTTGGCTAAGTCAACATTAGAGCCTTCAACCGCATTAGATATTATGCTTGCCCTAATTCCAGCACCAGCAGTTCCTATAACAGCAGCGCCAGAGTTCATAGAAACGCTATACATACTGCCACCGACTTTGACAAGTCCAGCAGGATTATGAAAATCTGCAAGGACAATTTGGGCAAGTTTTTGGCTATTGCCATTGGTAAACGTTCCGATTAATGTCCCTGTATCATCAAAGGTTATATTATCAAGACTCCCAACTCCATGACCATCTCTGGCTGATGGAACCGGAGTAAAAGCACCTGAAAACTGAACTAAATCCGATAGATTAAGTGCGATCCTTATGGGGTCTGCACCATTTTCAAGATTGCTTAGTGTCGTTGTGCCGTCAACAATGCCTCCCGGTCCTTCTATCACAAGGTTAGCAGTAGCTCCTGTTTTAACTGTTCCATCTGGATTAAAAACAAGCTCCTGTGAATAGGCAGGACCCGCTGGATCGTTGATGTAGGCTTCATCATTCCCCGAAACTCCAATTGACCATCTCCAAGTATTTGCGTTTAATGGGTCCTTCTCAAAATTTATTATTACATTGTGAGTTCCACCTAATGAATCATACACAAGCATAGACGTCTGATAAGTTTCATCTTCAACAGGGTATGAAAGCATTGGAGAAAACGGCGCATTTGTCTGTGTCATTTGGACAAAATCAACATCAATATTGATATCAGATGCACCACCAGTTCCCCAAGCTGTGCAAGTGATTGAGTTACCTGTTGAATTATTAAATGATCCATCTGCCTTAAAAGATATTACTCCTGTTCCTGAAACTGCTCCAGAAGCATCTGATGCTGTCCAAGTCCACTCATCAAGAATTGGCGGAGGTCCCGCAGATGAATCTTGTGACTTGGTGAAATTTATGACTACATCATGTGCATTGCCAAGATAGTCATATATGACGATATGCTTATCATAGCTTGTTGGCACTGTGGTTGTTCCAGTAGCATTTAAATTCCCGGAAAAAGATGCGTTTGCAGTGTCCCCAATGAATGGAATTTTCCCTGTTTCTGCATGGGCATCAAGATTGCCTGTCAATGAAGCGGAACTTGTCGCTCGTGCAGGAAACAATGACTCAATTGGCAATTTAATATCCGTTATAGGAGTAGAGGACATTATATTTCCTGATGCATCAGCCATTCTTCCCTGAACAGCATAGCCTGTGTTAGGATCAACCAAAGTTCCTGTTGCATCAACTGCAAAGCTTCCATCTCTGGTATATAAATATTCTTGTCCATGACGCATAACAAAGAAACCTTCGCCTGCTATTGTCAGATCAGTTGGATTTCCTGTTGTCTCCAAGCTTCCCTGTGTAAATATCGTGTCTATACTGTCAATAGTCGATCCACGACCAATTTGAAAAGGGTTCAAACCTCCTCTTGTCTCTGTCGGCGGAGTTCCACCTTTAAGAGTTAGCGAAAGTGCATCAGAAAAGGAGGCACGTGACGCCTTATAAGATGGTGTATTGATATTAGCTATGTTATTACCTATTACATCTAAGGCTGTTTGATGTGACCTTATTCCTGAAAGTCCTGAAATAAGTGACCTTAACATTTGAATTCCTCCTATTAATCATCTCTAGGCGAGAGATGATCCATAAGGTCTCCTCTTATGAGGTCCAACCTTCTTATAATATTATTGTGCTGTCTATGTTAGTAAATACTTTATCTTTTTGTCTTGCTTTGTCTATCGCCGTTATTATCGTCCTATTTGTGATATTCACAACGAGTGCGACATTATCCAAAAGCATTAGGGATTCTTTTGCTCCCTTTTTCTCCGCTAAATTTGCC
>DTPJ01000333.1 GCA_011334435.1 Candidatus Poribacteria bacterium
ATCCCCGGGCCCTAAAGTGACAGCTGCTTTCGGCATGTATTTTGAGCAAACATTGCGAAATAATGTTTCAAAGCATACTCCTTTAATAGGTCTTAAAATATTGGGGTCACTTGTTGCCACTTCATCGACAACAGACCATTGCACACCATGAAATTCTATTATCTCAAAGAATTTCTCTGCCAAATTTGATGGTATTCCCATAATTTAGTTACTTTTCCAAAATATTAGAAATACTTAGGTCGTCTACAAGGAATATATGTATCCTAAATAGACGACATATAATTAAGTCTAGGAGACGTTTTAAAATTTACCATGGAACTAGACAATTTTATACGTTGCATGCGTTCGGGTATGCATAGAAGGATTCTTCAAATGTTAGCAAAGGAAGACATGTCTGCTTCTCAGATATATAGTAAATTGGGTAATTATGCCCCTAAATATAGGCAATCAGTAAACAAGGCTCTTGAACTTCTTAGGGAAAGTGGGTTATTAAGCAAATATTATAACGCAGAAAAGAAAAAATTATATTATCATCTTATAAAGGAAAAATATACAATTAACCTTGCTGAAATGAAAGTTGAATAATATTTAATAAAATACTTAAAAATAACAAAATACCAACGGAGGAATACCTTTGAGGAAACTGCTTATAATTTCTGGTTCACCAAGAGTTTTAAGAAATCCTGTTCAACCAATCCCCGCTATTCAGAGATTTGATGGCATTATTACCAGAACAGTAAAGAAATACTATGAACAGATCTCAAACATCGATGTTTTAATTGTTTCACCGGTATACGGCTTAATAAAAGCTGAAGAAAAAATAAGTTTCAAGGAACCGGCTTGCGGAAATTGGCATAAGCTAAAGTTAAGCAAAGAACATGTTTCATATTTAAAGGAACGCAACCTTTCAATTTTACAAAATTTGCTTCAAAGACGAAAGTATGATGAAATTTACGTGAATGTTGGAAAGAATTTGTTAAAAATTATTGAAGGATTCGACAAAGTAGTTCCACGTTCCACTAAAATAACATATGCTGAGGGATCGGGCATTGGTCCAAAAATGGCTCACATGAAAAAGTGGATAGAAGCAAACATACAGGCAATTTAAATGGATACAGCAATATCAATTTGTTAAATATTCTTAATCTCTCTGTTAAGAGTTTTAGGTTGCTGCTGTTTTCTTCATTTCATCAATCTTCACAAAAATTTGTATTGCGGAGCTGGAATCCTATGGTCAAATCAAAGTCATGACATGAATACTCTCTGATTGTTTATATTTCTGTTTCTGCCTATCGAATTTAACTGTAGCTATTCCGTTTTTATTTCGATATCAAGAACCCTTTTTAGCCGTTCGCATATTTGTTGTTGTCTCCAGCGTATTAGACTTAAAAAATTCTCTTTTTCCAGCAACTCTTTTTGCTTGGGCAAGATGTATATGTCCAGAAGGCTCTCTTTTCCGCCTTGGAAGTAATCGCTTGGTAGCATAGCTCCTTTAGAAATGTTGTCACCTTGGAAAACTACATACTTATTCCAGATGCTAAATACATATGGCCAAGCTTCTTGCGGTAATTCGGACCATCTGCTCTGTGGATAAATATGGTCGATATGAAGCCTGTTATATAAGGTTAATGGTCTCCAATTGTTTCTTTGCAGTAGGCTAAAAGTTAGTATAGGGTCACGATCGAGACTTACTCCGTCAAGGTACTCTTGCACCCCAAGTTCTCTGAGCCTAACCTCGATTTTACCCATAGGGAAACCTGGCAAGTCTTTGTCCAGATGTTCTTTGACTATTTGTATTAAAGAGTCTAAATGGGAATCAGACCGCAAATTACTGTTGTAGACGATAATTAAAATATATTTGGCAATATTGCCGCGTAACTGGTTTGTTTTAATCTCTGTAGGTCTCTTCCAGAAATAATAAACAATAGGGATAAGAAAGTTGAATTTTCTGAGAATTCTTTCTGGGAGCTCTGTTATTTGATAGAGTCTGTCGTATAAAAGCTGAATGAGTTGCTCAAAGCTCTCATAAGTCGTCCGCAGTTTTTCAATGTGATCAGCGGCTGAGTAGATGTCGGTTCTGGCGCTCATCTCATTAATAATCATTAGAGCTTTTATAAGTAGATCCTTTGAAATTGAAGTGCGATAAGAAAGGTTGTTAATTCTGTCTTCCACTTCTGTCCAACCGTGAGCTTTCAAAATGGAGAACATTAAATCACTTTTTTCGAGGCGCAGACCTCCTGAGTTAAACCTTACAAAGGTTTCCAACAGACTAATCAATTTATTTTTTCCTGGTATATCGGAAGGAAGCAAAACTTGAACCATTAATGATTTAGCGAAGAACTCTGGAACAAAAAATACGTTGATTATTACGCTTTCAACGTATTCCATAAGTTCGTCAATCTCTTCATCAGTTAGCTGTGTAATTCCTTTATCAATCAGAATGGATCGGAAGTTTTGCAGTCTCTCGGTTCGAGGCCCAGATCTTTCTCTAATATGTTGTTTTGCAATATCATAGAGTATTTGCAATTTAAAGTATAATCTATCCTCATCCTTGAAGAATGGTCCTTTATCTCGTTCCAGTCTAAAGCTGACCTCATGGACATCCTCAGTTCTGAACCATCGAACATTATGGTACATGACTTTTCCGTAATATGAGCCCTTGATTCCAAGGTATAACGCCTGAAGTCGTTGTTGGCCGTCTATTACCAGAAAGTTCCCGTTTCCTATTAGTAGATTGTATTTGTATTGTTCTTTTTCCGTGCTTTCATCGAATTTTTCGTAGAATTTTCTTCCATAGATTTGAAAAAATGATGAGTCGTGTTTGTAAAGAAGAATGAGCCCAAGCGGGATTCCTTTTATCAGAGAGTCAAAGAATTTTTCTATTCTTTCTTCATCCCACTCAAAACCTCTTTGAAGCATCGGCAAGAAGATAGATTTGTTGACAAGATCCTCAATAAGCAAATCCGGAGCAACACGCTGGCCTAACCCTGCCAACTAGTATACCCCAATTGTATGTTTAGCCAAATTTTATGAATAAATGTCTATCGATTTTGATACTTAACTTTGACTTAAAAACTCATCAAATTTCTCGCGCTATTTTGGACGTTTTAAGTAGTAAGCGTATCCCTTCAATTCTATTGCATTTTAGACTGTTCTATTAAAGGTGATTATTCAGTTTAGTTTTAGCAGGTTGACGTTTCTTTCTTGTTGATGGCGATTTTGGAGTTAATCTAATATCGTGCGTTTTAACCATAAAGAAAGTCACCCCAGATTTTCTAAGCGCATCTAACTCTTCTTGACTCAAGATTGGTTTAAAACTAAGTTTTATTCTGCTTACTCGCTCTTTTTCATATTCCGCTCCAGCAGATAGGATGTAGAACTTAATTCCACCTTTCGTTACTTCTGAAACGACTACACTTAATTCTAAATCAAGCGAGTCGAGATAAAGAATTGGTTCCTTTTGGATATCCTCATCCTTCCTGAGCTTTATGATTTCTTCCCTTACAGCTTTTGCAAGTTCGTAAATGCCTACTTCTTTTTCTTGCATACACATCACAGCCTATTTGAATGTATGAATACTAAACCTCTTAACTTTTTCATTGAGGAAAAATGAAATGCGCGGCATGTTCTGTTAACGATGACTAACTGAAGTTTGACTATTTGAGTATGCAAGATAAAAAGAGGTGATTAGGGTGGCGGTGGAGGTCTCTGTAAAGTTTCAGGTGTGCTTTCTCTGATTAGCCTTGACATTATTTTGAAATATGAAGCCATAGAGCCGAGAAGTGCTATTATCCATCCAATAATTATGAGTATGATGCCGCCGATTAATGCGCCAGCGTTATATGTTACCTCTGGGACTCCCCAATAACCTGTGCTCGTCTGCACCGATCCGGCCATCATCATAAAACCTGCACCAGCAATGACGCCTCCGATGATTATCCAAACGATAATGTAAAGAATATACCTTAGCGCATACCCAAACGCCTTACCCCAGCTTATCTCACTCATCATTTAAACCTCAAATTATTTTTATCGTGCAGTGTGAATA
>DTPJ01000457.1 GCA_011334435.1 Candidatus Poribacteria bacterium
AAACTGCTTTGCATTAGAATTGACCACAATCAAAACGTCATTATGCCCGAAGGTCATTGGATAAGGTCACGTCAAAGGCTTGGCGGAGGCGTGCTTATCGGTTCTGGCATCCATAGAGTTGATCTGTTGAGATGGTTTGGTGGAGAAGTCAAAAAGGTTGCGAATTTCTGGGTCAAACAACCTGAGCGAATGGAAGGCGAAATTGCTGTTGTTATGAACGCATTATTTGAGTCAGGGTGCATCGGTGAAGTTACCGCATTATGGGCTGTTCGCAAAGCTCCTTGGTATGAAGGCGTATGGGTATATGGCACAAGTGGCAGTGTTTATAGGATAAACGGTCTATTTTGGGATAGCCCCGATGGATATGTAAAGGTTGATGTCCCAGAAGCTGATTCGTTTACCGAAGAATTACGTCATTTCGGTCATTGCATAATTAACGGACAAAAACCGCTTACAAATGGAGAAGAAGCTAAACGAAGTCTTGAAGTTGTGTTAGCTGCGTATCGTTCCGCTGAAACAGGTCAAGTCGTTGAGTTGCCAATGCAATGATTCTAACTTATGAATAATAGGGAGGAAATTTTGTGAGTGAAGTCAAAGTTAAGATAGGTTTTGTGCCTTCGTATCGTTTCAGATTTGGCTCTTGGTGCGAAAAGATGAGAAATGACAGCCTTTCCGCTTTTGCAAAAGTGGACGGTTTGGAGATAGTCGTTCCGCAACCTTCCCCTGATGGAAAAAGCCTTGACCCTCAAAATGGTTATATTCCTCATGGGGCATTGACTAATCTTGACCAAGCAGAAGTTGTCGCAGAGTATTTCTTTAATCAGAAAGTTGACGGATTGATCCTATGCCCGTTAGATTTCGGCGATGAACGTTCTGCGGTTAAAGTTGCGGAAAAACTTAATGTCCCAGTTATGCTTTATGCGACAAAAGAACCGCCTGCATTAGATGATTTAGGGTTATCAAGGGCTTCTGATTCCTATTGTGGCAACCTTTCTATGGCGTCAGGACTTTATCGTAGGAAAATACCTTTCCATTTCGCTGGGATTTTCTTTCCTGATGAACCTGAATTTATATCAGAAGTGGATAAATTTGTCCGTGCTGTGGCTGTTGTCAAAGGATTGATTGGTGTCCGTATAGGTCAAGTCGGAGTGCGTCCCGGCACTTTTGAAACAGTTGGATATGACGAATCCGCATTGATCCGAAAATTCAAGCAAAATGTGATCTTTGCCAATATATCCGATCTGACAGATAGGGCTAAAACATATCCTGATGATGATCCACGAGTTCAGGAGATCATCTCTGATATAAGAAATTCAGTTGCAGAGATTACCGTTGCAGACGATTATCTGATCAACTCCGCAAAATTGGAATTAGCTTTGACCGAATTTTGGAAAAACAACAAATTATCCGCTATGGCTGTCCAATGTTGGTCGTCAGTTCAAAGATTGATGGGTATATCGGTCTGTGCTTTATATGGTCGCTTGACTGGACAAGGCATGCTTACCGCTTGCGAAACAGATGTTTTAGGCGCTCTTGCTATGATCGTAAGCCATCGGTCAGCTATGGGCGAAACCTATCCTCATTTCATTGATTGGACGATTCAGCATCGCCAAAATCCTAATATGTTATTAGCGTGGCATTGCGGAAATGCTCCAACTTGTCTTGCGAGGGATGCAAAAGATATTGCCCTTCGTTCTAGGCGAGATATGAAAGGAGAATCTCCTATTAGAGAAGGCGATGCAATGGCAGGGCTATTCCAATTTCAATTAAAGCCCGGAAAAGTCACGATCTGTCGGCTTGCTGAGTATGACGATCAATGGAAGATGCTAATAGCTTCTGGCGAGATTTTCCCGTCTGACGAGTTTTTATCTGGGACTTGGGCTTGGGTAGAGGTGAAAGACCATAAAAAACTGTATCGGACATTGGTTGAAGAAGGTTTTATCCATCACGCAAGCATGATTCACGGAGACCAAAAAGAGTCATTAATACAGGCATGCAAGTTTCTTGATATAAAGCCAATAGTTGTGGAGTAGTTATATGTCAACGGAATTGGATATTGTAGGCTTGGGTATGTGCACTCTTGATGTGCTTTTACGGCTAAAGGATATGCCATCTTGGCAACACGGCACTAGGATAGACGAATTTCGCATTGATGGCGGAGGTCCTGTTGGGACTGCTATGGTCGCATCTGCTCGGTTAGGTGCAAAAGTCGGATTCATCGGCACAGCAGGCAACGATGAGTCCGCAGAGATAAAACTTCGTTCTATGATAGACGCAGGGATAGACCTTAGCAGACTTGTCCGAAGACCTTATCCAGATGATCAGGTCATCATCGTTCATGTCCATTCAGAGACAGGCGAAAGGGTGTTCTCCGGTGTAGGAAATATTCAAAGACAGCCCCTACGGATAGATGAATTAGACAAGGATTATATCACTTCTGCCAAATATTTACATTTAGACGGATTCCATTATGAATCTGCATTGCAATCTGCCAAATGGATGCGAGAAGCTGGGAAAAAAGTCGTTTTAGATGGTCATAAAACCAGTGGTTCTGTCGGTCAGCATATCAGAAATCTATTGGAATACGTTGATGTCCTTATCAGTGGTTCTGGTTTTGCAAAAGGATTGACAGGTATATCTGATATTCGCGAGGCAGGGAAAAGAATTCTTGATATGGGACCTAATATCTTTGTGCAGACGGAAGGCGAAGATGGCAGTTGGACAATTACCGCAGATAAGGCATTTCATACGCCAGCGTTTAAAGTTGATGTAATTGATACAACTGGTGCAGGTGATGTCTTCCATGGTGCGTATATAGTCGGTTTACTAAAAGGTTGGAATTTGCAGAAAGTCGCTATATTTTCAACAGCGGTATCAGCTATTGAATGCACCAAATTAGGTGGGCGGGTCGGCATACCTACTTATGACGAAGTGATGGATTTCCTTAACGAACGCGGGATAAGAAACTTTGATTAGACACTGAAAAACACAGAATCTCTAAGAAATAGAAATGTTATTTCACATCTCTTTTCTGTATTAATCAGTGTCTCTTCTATAGCTAAAAAAATTCAAGCATGTTATTTCATAGTTGGTATTTTTTAATATTCTTTATAATTGTATATATAACTTATCTCCCATTAAGAGGGACAAAAGCTTATCTTTATTGGCTTTTAGTTGCCTCTTATGTGTTTTATGGTTGGTGGAATCCGCTTTATCTTATTCTTATTGCCTATTGCACAGTTACAAACTATTATGCTGTTGTGCTGATGCAAAGGACACAAAGAAGAAAGCTATGGCTTATCGTTAGCATCGTCAATAGCCTTGCGGTTCTATGTTTCTTCAAATATGGTGCATTTATAACAAACAACGTTAATACTCTTTTATCTTTGCTTGGTGTCTCTTATGTCATACCGAAGCCCGGCGTGTTGCTTCCTGTGGGAATATCGTTTTACACTTTCCACGCTATGAGCTATACGATAGATTATTATCGTGGAAATATCAAAAGAGAGCCGAGTTTAGTTAGATTTGCCACTTTCATATCGTTTTTCCCTCAGTTAGTCGCAGGACCAATACTTAGGGCTTCTGATATGCTTCCACAACTTACTGGCAAACCCGAAATTAAAAAGGAAAATATCACTGATGGACTTTCCCTTTTTATTGTAGGTCTCTTTAAAAAAGTTGCCCTTGCGGATTATTTGGCACTTTATGTTGACAAAGTTTATGACTCACCTAACTTATTTGATGGGCTATCTTTGATCTTAGCGACATTTGCTTTCGGATGGCAGATATACTTTGATTTTAGCGGTTATACAGATATGGCGAGGGGCATATCAAGAATGATGGGATTTAATCTAAAACTAAATTTCAATAACCCCTATCTTGCGACTGGACTCGGTGATTTTTGGAATAGATGGCACATAAGCCTTTCGTCTTGGTTCAAGGATTATTTATATATCCCACTCGGCGGAAACAGGAAAGGCAAGTTCAATACCTATAAAAACATGTTTTTGACAATGGTAATATC